>JABGXK010000030.1 GCA_018675825.1 Flavobacteriales bacterium
AAAAACATACTAATGAGATTGAATATACTATTCTCTTTTTAAGAAAATAAATAGCATAAATAATAAAAAAGATATTAAAGGTTAGATAACCCGCTCTACCTGCTTCAGAAAATATACTGATAGAGTAAATTAATATAAGTATTAAATAAATAAATGAATACTTTGATTGTGATTTAGTAAAAAGAGTAAAAGATAATAAACAAGAAAAAGAGAGTAAAATATTATGATAGTTATATTTAAGAAAAGCAGATACTGAAGATTGACTCGAAATAATATCCTCTGGAAGGTAATTATGTAAGTCATTAATAATGTTATTCTTAATTGCAATAGATATAAAAGCAGCTAATAAATTAGTTGTTAGAAATACAAGAACTGCATAACGATATGTCAATTGAGTAAATTTTGATGTGGCAAAAGGAATAAAAAATAATAACAAGCATATTCTTTGAATAACGTATGTAGCATCATCATGATTATCGCCATATAATAATGCAAAAAAATAAAAAAGAACTAAACCAATTATAGACCACAACCACTTTAAAGAATTGAAGTATGAGATCTTTCTATAAAAATCACCATCTATTACAAGATCATAAATTCCTATTACTAACCAAATAACAATAAAAATTATTATTAAATAGTTTGTCAGAGCTACAGAGACAGGTATTGCAAATCCAAATAAAATAAAAATCAAGTTTCTTAGATCAAATATTAACTTCATCTAAATTTTTTTCATTTTTTTATTTTATGCTAATTTAAAAAAAATAAGGTTTTAGAAACAAAAAACAGGAGGCTATCTGCGATAACCTCCTGCTATGTACCCGGGACGGGACTTGAACCCGTACGAGCATTACTGCTCATTGGATTTTAAGTCCAACGTGTCTACCAATTCCACCACCCGGGCTGGTATATTTATAAAAAGAACGGTGTTAATTGAGCGAGTGATGGGATTCGAACCCACGACCCCCACCTTGGCAAGGTGATGCTCTACCCCTGAGCTACACTCGCATCAAGTCGGCAAATTTAGTTAAATATTCAATACATCAAAGCCTATTACTTATTTCCTATTATTTTTTTTATCTCATTTAGTTTCATCAAAGCTTCTAGTGGAGTTAAAGAGTTAATATTTATATCAACTAGCATATCTCTAATTTTTTTCATAACAGGATCGTCAACATCAAAAAAACTTAATTGAAATTTATCATTATTATTTTGATGATTTCTATTTTCTTTTCTTGATTCCTCAAAGATTTTTAATAGCGATTCAGCTTTTTCCACAATTTTACTAGGCATACCAGCCATCTTTGCAACATGAATACCAAAACTATGATTACTTCCTCCTTCTTTAAGTTTTCTCATAAATAATATCTCTTTATCTTTTCTTTTAATAGAAACATTATAATTTTTAATTCTAGAAAATTGATTTTCCATGTCATTTAGTTCATGATAATGAGTTGCAAATAAAGTTTTCGCATTAGATTTGTGATTATGTATATACTCAGCAATAGACCAAGCAATAGACACGCCATCATATGTGCTAGTTCCTCTACCAATCTCATCAAGAAGAATTAAACTGTTTGAGCTAAGATTATTTAAGATACTTGCCGTTTCGTTCATCTCTACCATAAAAGTTGATTCTCCCATGGAAATATTATCAGAAGCACCTACTCTTGTAAAGATTTTGTCAATCAAACCTATATCTACTGATTTAGCAGGCACATAACATCCAATTTGAGCCATTAGAACAATTAGTGCAGTCTGTCTTAAAATAGCAGATTTCCCTGACATATTTGGACCAGTAATCATCATGATTTGTTGATTTTTTTTATCTAAAGAAAGATCATTTGGAATATAGCTCTTTAAAGTTTCTAACTGCTGTTCAATAACAGGATGCCTTCCTTTAATAATATTAAGATCTGATCCATGTGATATATTAGGCTTACAGTAGTTAAAACGATTGGAAATCTTAGAAAATGACAACAAACAATCTAACTTTGAAATAAGCTGAGCATTCTTTTGTAAATGCATAATCTGTAAAGTAATATCATCTACTATCTTATAAAAAAGATCATATTCAAGAATAGAAATTTTTTCTTGAGCTGACAATATTTTTACTTCATAGTCCTTAAGTTCTTGAGTAATATATCTCTCGGCATTTACTAATGTTTGTTTCCTAATCCAAGTTTCCGGAACTTTATCTTTATGTATATTTCTAACTTCTAGATAATACCCAAAAATATTATTATATGATATCTTTAATGAAGATATAGATGTATTTTTAATTTCATTCTCAAGCATTTTATCTAAGAATTCTTTTCCAGATTTTCTAATTAGTCTTAATTCATCTAATTCAGTATTAACTCCAAAATTAATAACATTACTTTTATTTAATTGAGAAGGGGGGCTCTCGCAGAGTTCTTTTTCAATTATTTGAATAAGATCTGTACAAGTATTTAAATCTTCAGCTAATAAATTTAAAGACTCTAAATTAGATTTTAGGCAAATATCCTTAATCGGAATTATAGATACTAAAGATTCTTTTAGCTTTTCAACTTCTTTTGGATTAATTCTTTTTGTAGACGCCTTAGAGACTAATCTCTCTAGATCCCCTATCTTATGAATATTATCTCTGAAAATATTATGAATATCAATATTATCATTTAGGTAATTAACAATATCTAATCTTTCATTAATTTCTTCTATTTTCTTAAGAGGTAAAGCAAGCCATCTCATAAGTAACCTAGATCCCATAGGTGTTTCTGTGTGATCTAAGATATCTAACAGGGTTTTAGCACCTTTATTTGGTGAATAAAAAAGCTCTAAGTTTCTCATGGTAAACTTATCCATCCATAAATACTTTTCTTCATTTATTCTAGAAATTGATAGAATATGAGAGGTTTGATTATGTTTAGTTTCTTTTAAATAAAAAAGAATAACGCCTGCACTTATTATCGCTTCTGGTAAATCACTAATCCCAAATCCTTTAAGTGATTTTGTTTCAAATTGATTACTTAATAATTCATTGGCATAATCTAATTTATATGCCCAGTCATCAATAGGAAAAATAAAATTATCTAAGCCAAAATCATTTATAAATTTTTTCTTTAAACCTTTTTGAAATAAAACCTCTGAAGGATTAAAAGATTGAATTAGCTTATTAATATAATTTATACCGCCCTGAGATACTAAAAATTCTCCAGTAGAAATATCTAAAAAAGAAACTCCAATAGAAGTTTTTCCATAATAAATCGAACATAAAAAATTATTTTTTTTGCTTTCTAATGTTTGGTTATTATATGAAACCCCAGGGGTTACTAACTCAGTAACTCCTCTTTTAACTATTTTTTTTGTAAGCTTTGGATCTTCCAGTTGATCACAAATTGCCACCCTATATCCTGCTCTAACTAATTTTGGTAAATAATTATCAAGCGAATGATGAGGAAAACCAGCTAATTCAATTTTAGATGATCCATTTGCACGACTTGTTAAAATAATTGAGAGTATCTTCGAGGCTTTTATAGCATCTTCACCAAATGTTTCGTAAAAATCTCCAATACGAAAAAGAAGCAAAGCATCTGGGTATTTTGCTTTGATCTCATTATACTGCCTCATTAAAGGAGTAACTTTAGTTTCTTTTTTTTTATCTAAACTCAAAAATTTATTAATTAATTTAGCAACAAATATAATAGATGAGAAAGTTAAAAAACAACGAATTAAAAAGAATCACAATCGAAGAGTTTAAAATAACTAAAAAAAAACCTATTGTAATTATCTTAGACAACATCAGAAGTGCTCATAATGTTGGTTCTATTTTTCGCACTGCAGATGCTTTTCTTATTAAGAAGATTATTCTATGCGGGATAACACCAACTCCTCCTAGCAATGATATTAGAAAATCTGCATTAGGCTCTACGGAATCTATAGACTGGGAATACCAGGAAAATACAGATAAAGCAGTTGATAAACTAAAAAAAGAAGGATACTATATTATAGGCGTTGAGCAAGCGGAGAATTCAACTAAAATCATGGACTTTAAAATCAAAAAACCAATGGCTCTTATTTTTGGACATGAAATAAATGGAGTAGATCAAGACATAATAAATAAATGTAATGAAATAATTGAGATCCCTCAATGGGGAACCAAACACTCTCTAAATATTTCTGTGACTGCTGGAATAGTTTTATGGAAAACAACGAATATGTTGTAATAAAACAATAAGATTAAATTATTTAATCAATATCATATTTTAATTCAATATTTAAGATTGAAAAAGAAGAATTTATAAAGAATATGACCATAAAATTTTCTTATTTTTGCAGAAACAACCAAAATAATCTAAAATGAGAATCTTCAATATATTATGCTCAATTACAATAATTTCTCTACTGTCTTCTTGTGGACTTTCTAATATGTCTAGCAAGTTTGAGACTGTTTCAATTAATGTTACACCACCTACATTGCAAGTACATGCCGGAAAAGTTGGGGTTACAATTGATGCAAGCTTTCCAGAAAAATATTTCGCTAAGACTTCTACTATAGAATTTACGCCTGTATTAATTAATGAAGATGGTGAATATAAGTTTAAAGCAATAACTGTTCAGGGAGAAGAGGCTTCAGGAGGAGAAGCTACTATTTTCTATACTACAGGAGGAAGATTCTCATACCAAGATAACATTGCATATAACAAAAGCATGATAAATTCTGAACTTGAGCTAAGAGCTATTGGTAAAGAAAAAGAAAAAGAATTAGTTTTTAAATCTCGAAAGATTGCTAATGGAATATTAGCGACTTCAACTCGAGTTCAAAATACTGAAGACCTTGCATTAGCAAAAAGCAATTATGAAAAAGAAACTATTTTAGAAGAATCAGCAATTATTTATTTCTTAGTTAATCAAAGTAATATAAGAGCAACTGAGAAAAGTGACGATGACATTAAAAGATTAGAAGAATTTGCTAAAATGGGTTATAAAACTCATTCTATTGAAGTAAAATCATTTGCTTCGCCAGAAGGATCTGTTAATTTAAATGATAATGTTTCTGACAAAAGAGCAGCAAGCACATTGAACTATGCTAAAAAGATTTTAAGAAGAGTAAAACTTGACGGGGTGAATAACAAAGATTTATATTCAGAAAAGTCAGAGGGAGAAGATTGGGTAGGATTCAATAAATTAATGAGAAGTTCTGAGATAAAAGACAGAAGAAGAATAACTAAAATAGTAAATTCTGTTGAGGATTTAGAAAAAAGAGAACAAGCCATAAGAGATATGGCAGAGATTTATGATGCTATCGAAAAAGATGTCCTGCCTCAACTAAGAAAAGCACAAATAACAGTAAGATCTTTTGAACCAAAAAAATCAGATACTGAAATATCAGAACTAGCAAATACTAATCCATCAGAATTAGATATTAAGGAATTATTATATTCAGCATCACTAACTGAAAATATTGATAATAAAATTTCTATTTATACTCAAGCTAGTGAAATACATAGTGACTGGAAAGGATATAATAATATTGCATGCCTTTTACTAGAAAATGGTAATATTAATGAAGCTGAAAAAAACCTATTAAAAGCTGAAAGATTTGACAAAACTCAATCAAAAATCTCCAATAACAAAGCTGTTATTGCCGCATGGAAAGGGAATTTACCACTTGCAAAAAAATTATATAATAACTTAACAACACAAAAAAACAAAGCATTACTTGACCTTAGAATGGCAAACTACAAGAAAGCAAGTCGTTTTTTTAAAAATAAAAACACACATAATGCAGCTCTAGCTAAAATATTAAATGGTCAAAACAGTAACTGTAATGAAAATACTGCAGCATGCGATTATTTAAATGCTATTTCATATGCAAGATCAGCTAATGAGAGTATGTTACTAAAATCATTGAAAAATGCAATTAGTAAAAACATAAGCTATAAATTAGAAGCACAAAAAGATTTGGAGTTTGTAAATTATAAAGAGAACGAAGCATTTAAGAGCTTAGTTAACTAAAATAACAATACATCTATATCGAAATATGATGTAAGCCTATATCATAATCCTTATAAATCAAGGACTTTATTTTAGCGTAAATAGCATGATTTTCTATAAAATCTACATCTGAAACATCTAAAATTAAAGCTGGAAATTTACTTTGTTTTTTTAAATAATCAAAATAACTATTTTCAATAGATTTTAAATAATCCTCTTTTATATCTAACTCAAAATCCCTTCCTCTTTTCTTAATATTTTCCTGAAGCCTGTCAGTATTTGCATGTAAATAAATTAAGAGATTAGGATGTGGTAATGAAGAAAGCATAATATCAAATAATCTATTAAACAATAGAAGCTCATCGCTCTTAAGGTTTGTTGTTGCAAATATCTTAGATTTCATAAAAAAATAATCTGAAATCTTAGATGGAAAAAACAAATCTTCAACCCACTTGTTTTTAAGTTGATGATAACGTTCAGCCATAAAAAACAATTCTAAAGAAAAGCCATATTTTTTTGGATTTTCATAAAATTTAGGTAGAAAAGGGTTTTCAGCAAATGCTTCTAATATTAATTCAGAATTAAAATCCTTAGATAGCTTTGTAGATAAAGATGTTTTTCCAGAACCAATATTGCCCTCAACAGCTATAAATTTATTCTTCATAAATATTTACTTTTTCTACATCAAGACATTCTTCAAGCAACATAGAAATATTCTTATTATATTTTGGATGATTAAAATCTTGAGCAATCTCACATAATGGTATTAAAACAAATTTCCTTTTTGATAAATATTTATGAGGAATACATAAATCTATAGACTCTATAATTTCATCGTTATAAAAAAGAATGTCTATATCAATTATTCGTTCTCCCCATTTTTCTAATCTTACTCTACCAATTTTATTTTCTATATTTAAAATAGATCTAAGTAACTTGAGAGGATCCTGACTAGTAGCTAGTAAAATCACCTGATTTAAAAAAAAAGCTTGATCATCCACCCCCCATGATGAACTTTCATATATTTTAGATTTTTTTGTAATAACTCCTAACTCTTGAGAAATAAGATTTCTAGCTATCTCTAGAAAATGCATTCTATCTCCTAAATTACTTCCCAGCTGAATATAAACTTGATTCATGAAATTATAAACAAAAAATTAGATATTTTAAAGGTAATTAAATTCTAAATTTTAAGGTTATATTTGCTTAAAATTATTAAAAAAATTAAGACATGAAACAATTTATTAAAAATATATTCTCAACACTAATAGGTATTCTTTTGTCTTTTTTTTTAATAGTAATCATTTTTATTGGTATCCTATCATTAGGATCTGACTTAGAAAGTGATAAAAAAACTATAAAAGCAAATTCAATTTTAAAAATTGATTTATCAAATGAAGTTGTAGAAAGAGCATCAAACCCTTTTACAAGTTTAAGTTTAATGAATTTAGAACCAAAAAAACAAATTGAATTAAAAACCATTTTAGACAATATTGAAAAAGCTAAAAAAGATAAAAATATTATTGCAATATATTTATATAGCCCTATTGTAAATGCTGGATTATCTAAAACTGAAGAAATTAGAAATAAGCTGCTAGAATTTAAAAAAACTGGCAAACCTATCATTTCGTATAATGAAGTCTACTCAACTAAGAGTTATTATCTCTCCTCAGTTGCAAATAAAATCTTTCTGAACCCTCAAGGAGGAGTTGATCACAAAGGTATGTCAGCAACATTAATGTTTTTTAGAGGATTATTCGAAAAACTTAATATAGATATGCAGATATTTAAATATGGAAAATTCAAAAGCGCTGTAGAGCCTTTTACTCTTGATAAAATGAGTAATGACAATAGAATACAATTACAACTTATGCTAAATAGCTTTAATGATAATATGATGGACAGTATAGCTAATCAACGAAAATTATCACTAGAAAAAGTACAAAAGGATGCAGATCAATTAACTTTGAATTCATCAAAAGACTGTTTGGAAGAGGGGTATGTAGATGGATTAATCTATGAGGATCAGGTTGAAGATAGCCTAAAGTCATTATCAACTGATAGCAAACTAAATCTTATTTCATTAAACAATTATTCCTCTGTTAAAGGGGAAAAGAAAGAAATAAGCAAAAATAAAATTGCAATAATATATGCTAATGGAGAAATAATCTCTGGCAAAGGAGATGAGTCAATGATTGGATCAAAAACAACCTCTGAGGCTATAAAAAAAGCAAGAAAAGATAAAAATGTTAAAGCTATTGTTTTAAGGATAAATTCTCCAGGAGGAAGCGCACTTGCTTCTGATGTGATATGGAGGGAAACTACTCTTGCAAAACAAGAGAAACCATTAGTTGTTTCAATGGGTGATTACGCTGCTTCTGGAGGCTATTATATTGCATGTGCAGCTGATAAGATTGTTGCAAACCCAACAACACTCACTGGATCTATAGGAGTATTCGGTATGATACCAAATATGAAAGAATTTTACAAAAAGAATTTTGGAATAACTGTTGACACTGTAAATACAAATAAATATTCTGATATGGGTATATCTAGAAAAATGACAAATTTTGAAAGAAATAAAATTCAAAAAACTATTGAAGATATATATAGAGAATTTATTACAAAAGTTGGTCAAGGTAGAGACATGTCTATCATTGCAGTAGATGAGATAGGGCAAGGAAGAATTTGGTCAGGATATGATGCTAAAAAAATTGGCTTAATTGATATTTATGGAGGTCTTGAAAAAGCAATCTCTACTGCTGCAGAATTAGCAGAATTAGATAACTTTAGAATAATCTCTCTACCAAAAAAAGAAGATCCTATCACTCAAATCATTAATGATTTAAAACAAACAAGCCTATCTAATATGTTAATTAAAGATTTTGATTTTATAAATGTAAAAGATATTATAACTATTAAAGCGATAACGAAATCGGATAAAATTCAGGCACGTATTCCTTATATTATCAATCTAAAATAAAGAACCTTGCGAAATAGTTTCTTCAAAAGAAAAGTCTGCTATAAAACCCTCATGTGACCTAACATTAAAAACTTGATTATTATCCAATAGAAGATACTGACCTTTTATCCCTTTTAACACGCCTTCAATACAATCATTTTTTTCGAGTTTCAAACTTTTAACTTTATTAGGATACTCCAAGACTGGATACTTAATCTCAGTTACAGTATTGTCTGATAAAATATATTTTTTAAAATCATCAGGAACATGCTGAGAAAGTTCAGATTTAATCTTTACAAGATCAATAGTTACGGGCTGTCCAGATAACATCTTTCTCCAATTTGTTTTATCAGATACATATCTTTTTATAGAAACCTCAATATCTCCAGAAAATCT
>JABGXK010000294.1 GCA_018675825.1 Flavobacteriales bacterium
TAGCTTTTTCAAGATCTTTTTTTATTTTTTTTATTTTAGTGTTATTTCTGTCTATTGTACTAATTAAATTTTTAATTTCTTTTTGATTATTAGTAAAGTTTTGTGATTGTTCCTTATTAATATTTTTAGTTTCAAACATCTGTTTTTCTAAAGATGAATAATCTAGTTTATTTTTTATTAAATCTCTATTTAATTTTGTATTATCTATAGATAAAATATTATTATTATCTTTAAATACTTTTAGTTGTTTTTTGCTTTGCTCTAAATTATCTTTTAATACTTTAATCTCAGAGTTAAGGTTTTCTTCATTTCCATCAATTTCTTTTAACAAGTTTTTAAATTGTTGGATTTTATATTCACTCTCTTTAAGCTTTCTTTCTTTTAATGTAATCTCTTCAATTTTAATATTTAATTTATTGTTTAATAAGTCTATTGTATTTTGCAAGTTACTTATTGTATCAATATAATGAGAATTGGTGCTTTCATTTTCCTCCCTTTTCTCTTCTAAGTTATTTTTGATATTTATATTAGTTAAACTATTTTTTTCTAAAGATTCTTGATTATTTAAAAGTTCTTTATTACTATTTAAATAATAATATGAGACTCTTGCTTTAGAGTTTGGTCCAATCATCAAGCCAGAATAGCCCTCTTTATTTATTTTTAAATCAAAATTTTCAATAAATTTTCCATTAATTTTTAATTTAATTTGATTTTTATTGTCAATAATTTCTAGAATATTATATTCATTTTCTTTATTTATATTTTTATTTCTAACCCATCCATTTTTTCTTTTTTTGCCAGTTAGATATTTATAATTATTAGTATTAAGTTGTTTAACTCTATATTCACCATTTCTATTAATTTCTATTACTAAGGCTTTAGTAAAATTTCTATTTGCACTAGTGATAATACCTATACAAGCATTTTTATCTTTTGAAGGACCAAGTTTAAGTGATGTCTTTAAATATGAATCTTCAGTTAAGCTTTTTTCAATAATTATGGCGTATTCACTTTTTGTATTTTCTCTTATTATAAGATATTCATTTTCATCTATAATAAAATAATTATCATTTTCTCTAACAATAGGAAAGTCATGATCTTCACTAGTAAAATCTGTATTAAGGATTCTGTATTTAAATTCCTTGCTTGTAATCTCTTGTGCATTTGTACTGTTTGCATATAGAAATAAAAGGATTATTAAATTTTTAATAGTGTTTCTCATTTTTTTTTTAGCAAATTTACAAATATTGCACTTATCATATAATTTAAATCAATAAGTTTGCATCTATGAAATATTTTTTTTTATCAATCTTAATTTTATTGTCTATTTCTTCTTGTGAAACTGACTTTGATGTAAATGCTAATTGGGAGGATGTAACAATTGTATATGGTTTAATTGATCCAAATGAAGAGATTCAACTCGTTAAGATTAATAAAGCATATTTGGGTGAGGGAGATGCTATTGAGATGGCTTCAATTTCTGATTCAACTAATTATAATCCATCAGATATTAGGGTTACCTTGTATAGGATTAAAGAGATTTCTTTTAATCAATATGATACTTTATCTTCTGTCATTTTAAATGACACTATACTTGAAAAGGATGATGGTCTTTTCTCAATTGATAATAATATTATTTATACATTTAGTAAACCAGAATCTTTTTATAATACTAATTCTATATATTCTCTTGAAGTCATTAATCTATCTTCTGGGCATATGGTAACATCAAAAACTGAAATTATTAATAATTTTAGTTTTGAATCTCTTAACTCAAGTTTTCAATGGGGTTTATATAATGAAGAACTTGGTGATAGTTTAATGTTTAGAACAAAGACTATTGAATGGACAAAATCAAATAATGGTGAAATTTATCAGCTTGATGTTCTTATTAATTATATTGAAAATAATGATACTATCAGTCTGATTTGGAGTCAACCTTTAATTGAATATTCAAGCGGTAATATGACTACAAAAATTAAGGGTAATCTATTTTTTGATTTTCTTTCAAGTAATCTTTCTAATAATACAACAAAACAATTTCTGAATTTAGATTTAGTAATGACTGTAGGTACTGATGATTTAAAAACTTATATTAATGTTAATAAGCCTTTTTCTGGAATAGTTCAAGAAAGACCAGCATTTAGTAATATTGGTAATGGGATTGGCTTATTTTCTTCTAGATATACATATGATCAAATTAATGGTATTGAATTGAATAACAGTACGCTTAATTACATTATAGATGAGTTGGAGCTTGGTTTTGAATAAATGACATATTGTCATTATTTGACTAGTTTATCTTTCTTATATCTCCTCTTTTGTCAGTCTCTTAATAAAATTTTTATAATGGAATAGTAATTGCAATATTGAGTTATTGAAACAAATTATAAAATTTAAATAAAAATAAAATGAGTAAAATTATTGGTATTGACTTAGGAACAACAAATTCATGTGTTTCTGTAATGGAAGGAAATGAACCTGTTGTTATTCCAAATGCTGAAGGTGGCAGAACGACTCCTTCAATAGTAGCCTTTATAGAAGGCGGAGAAAGAAAGGTAGGAGATAGCGCAAAACGTCAAGCTATCACAAATCCAGAAAAAACAATTTCATCAATAAAGAGATTTATGGGAGAAAGTTTTTCTGCAATGAGTAAAGAAATTAAAAATGTTTCCTATAAGGTTGTAAAAGGTGATAACAATACACCTAGGGTTAAGATTGATGATAGATTATATACTCCACAAGAAATTTCTGCAATGGTTCTTCAAAAAATGAAGAAAACCGCTGAGGATTATCTTGGTCAAACTGTTACTGAAGCTGTTGTCACTGTTCCTGCATATTTTAATGATGCTCAAAGACAAGCTACAAAAGAAGCTGGTGAGATAGCTGGTCTAACTGTGAAAAGAATTATTAATGAGCCTACAGCCGCAGCATTGGCTTATGGACTTGATAAATCAGATAAAGATAGAACTATTGCTGTTTTTGATTTAGGTGGTGGGACATTTGATATATCTATCCTTGAGCTTGGAGATGGCGTTTTTGAAGTTAAATCTACTAATGGGGATACTCATTTAGGGGGAGATGATTTTGATCAGGTAATTATTGATTGGTTAGCTGAAGAATTTAAGAAAGATGAAAAAATGGATTTAAGAGATGATCCTATGGCATTACAGCGTCTGAAAGAGGCGGCAGAAAAGGCAAAGGTTGAATTATCAAGCTCTACACAAACTGAAATTAATCTACCTTATGTTACTGCTACAGCTTCAGGTCCTAAACATCTTGTTAGAACTCTAACAAGATCACAATTTGAACAATTAGCAGATACTTTGATCCAAAATACTATTAAACCTTGTCAGAGTGCCTTAAAAGATGCCGGTATGACTGCTTCTGATATTGATGAAGTTATCTTAGTAGGTGGTTCTACAAGAATGCCTGCAATTCAAGATGTTGTTGCAAAGCATTTTAAGAAAGCTCCTTCAAAAGGAGTTAATCCTGATGAAGTTGTTGCTGTTGGTGCTGCTATTCAAGGTGGCGTTTTATCTGGGGATGTTAAAGACGTATTACTATTAGATGTTACTCCTCTATCACTTGGAATTGAGACAATGGGTGGTGTTATGACTAGGTTAATTGATTCTAATACTACAATTCCTACTAAGAAGTCTGAAGTTTTTTCTACTGCTGCTGATAATCAGCCTGCTGTAGATATTCATGTACTTCAAGGAGAGCGACCAATGGCTACTGATAATAAGTCTATAGGAAGATTCCAATTGTCTGATATTCCACCATCTCCAAGAGGAGTCCCTCAAATTGAGGTTACTTTTGATATTGATGCCAATGGAATTTTAAATGTTTCAGCTAAAGATAAAGCTACAGGCAAGGAACAGCATATTAAGATAGAGGCTTCATCTGGTCTTTCTGAAGCAGAAATTGATAAAATGAAAAAGGAGGCAGAAGCTAATGCAGATGCTGATAAGAGTGCTAAGGAAAATATTGATAAAATTAATGGTGCTGATGCTATGATCTTTCAGACAGAGAAACAATTAAAAGAATTTGGTGATAAATTATCAGATGATAAGAAAGCTCCTATAGAAGAAGCCCTTGCGGAGCTTAAAACTGCACATTCAGTTAAAGATCTAAATCAAATAGATGCAGCAATGGAAAAAATAAATGCTGCATGGAAAGTAGCTTCAGAAGAAATGTATAAAGCTACTGAAGAGGCTAAGGGATCTGAAAATTCTGGACCTGAAGCATCTACTGAGTCAAATTCAGATGATGTTACTGATGTAGATTTTGAAGAAGTAGAAGATGATAAAAAATAATTGTTAATTGTATGTACTTATAGAAAAGGCTCTTTTTAAAAAGAGTCTTTTCTATTTTAAAACATTTAATAAGATCTCTTCCATTTTTTTATAACCCATTTTATTTGGATGAACTAAATCATTATAGGATGTATATTCTGGTGCTTTTAAACCACCTTCAGTATCTACCATTTCTGAATAATAATCTAGATAGATAATTTTATTTTCTTTACAATATTGATATAATAAAAAATTTAGTGACTTTATTTTTCTTCTAGTATCTTTTATGGATCCATTCCAAGGAATATATTTTGCTGGTAATACAGAACAAATTATAACATTAATATTATTTGTTCGAGCATGATTAGACATTTTAATTATATTCTTTGAAATATCTTTAATAGAAATTGGTCCAGTATTTCTTGCTATATCATTTATTCCCGCTAATATAACAACTGAATTTGGTTTTTCATTAATAACATCTACTTTAAATCTTTTTAACATTTGTGTAGTAGTTTGGCCACTGACACCCTTATTGATATAAGATGGATTTAAGAAAAATAAATTAGAATATTTAGGCCAAAATTCTGTAATAGAATTTCCCATAAATACTATTTTATTATTTTCTTCTGATTCTTGTTTTTTTTCTTGGGATTGAGCTTTAAAAAACATAAGAAATACAAATATTAATATTATTAAATTATAATATGTTTTTTTATTCATTAGTAGTGTTTATGTTTTTGAAAAGATCTTACTAAAAATATAATTATTAATACTTCAATGATTAATAGAAAATAGTGAATGAAAAAAACCTTAGTTTTATCATCAATTATATTAAATTGATATTCAATATATATATTGAAAAGAAAAGAAATAACTAAACCAATTAGATATCCTAATTGTTTAGCAATATCTACTTGGGATAGAATTTTATCTTTTTTTAGAAGAAGAGTTTCCACTCTTACTAAATATGATCCAAATATAAAAGTAATTTGATAGCCAATATAGTATCCTAATGCTATTTCAAAATTAAAAGAGAAGAAGAGGAAAGTAATTACAACTAAGAATATTATTGATTCAACAAATAAAGATATCCTATAGAAATAAGTGATATTAAGGATTTTTGAATATAATGCAGCAACAATAAGCATTGAAATTGCTAGAAAGATACCTCCCTGAGAGTATATGATAACTTTTAGTGGTTGATAAACGATAAATGTTACTCCTATAGAAACCCCAAGAAATAGGGAGTTAAGAAACTTATATATAATAAAATTCTTATTATTTATTCTTAAGTTACTAGCATTCATTTATATTTAGTAGTATGTCAATCTGCGGACTTTTGAAATTTGTTTAGCTAGTCTTATAACTTGTTTTGTATATCCAAATTCATTATCATACCATATATAAAGTACTATGTTTTGTCCATCTTCAGTGACGATTGTTGCTTGACTATCAAATACTGAGCAACAAGGATTACCAACTATATCTGTTGATACTAAGTCTGGATCAATTTGGTAATTTATTTGATTGATCAGATTTCCACCTATAGCTTCTTCTCTTATTAAATTATTAACTTCATCAATATTAGTTTTGTTTTTAATATTTAATCTCATTATAGCTAATGATACATTTGCAGTTGGTACTCTAACAGCATTGGCAGTCAATTTCCCCTCTAGAGAAGGAATGACTTTTGTTACTGCTTTTCCTGCACCCGTTGTAGTTATAACCATATTAATTGCAGCTGATCTTCCTCTTCTGGGTTTTTTATGCATATTGTCAAGCAGATTTTGGTCATTTGTATAAGAATGAACAGTTTCTAGGTGACCATTTATTATTTCATATTTATCTTCAATAATTTGTAAAATAGGAGCGATACAATTTGTAGTACATGAAGCAGCTGAGAAGATATTAATATTTTCTATATCAAGATCTTTATTATTAATCCCATAAACTATATTTGGGATTTCTGTTCCAGGTGCTGTAAGTAATACTTTATTTATCCCTTTAGATTTCAAGTGACATGATAATGCTTTTCTTGAAGTAAATGCACCTGTATTATCTATTAGTAAGGCATCTTTTATTCCATAATTTTCATAATTAATTTCATCTGGTTTAGAACCTTCTATGAGATGAATTATCTGTCCATTAATAATAATTCTTTTGTTTTCTATATCTATATCTACAACTCCATTAA
>JABGXK010000295.1 GCA_018675825.1 Flavobacteriales bacterium
ATTATTTAATTTTCAAATATGTTCACTCGAAAATAAATTTAAGGATATAATTATCAAATGAAAATTTTGGCGTTTTCATTAATTTCATGAATAAACTAGAAAAGTTCAATTATTTCAGATGGGGTATTTTGAAGACATCCAAAATAATATTCTTCATAGCTTTAATCATTCTTTCATCTTGTAGTAAGCATAAAATATTAATAACGGCACATCGAGGTTCATCTGGTGAAGCACCAGAGAATACTATGTCTGCTTATTTACTAGCAATTGACATGGGGTCTCATTATGCGGAGTTAGACGTACAAGAAACTTCCGATGATGTTTTGATACTTTACCATGATACAACCTACAACCGCACAACTGGAGTATCCGCGAATGTATGGGATCTCTCTTATTTAAGTATAAAAGAGTTTGATGCGGGCTCGTGGAAGAATGAATCTTATAGAGGTGAGCCTATACCATTATTTACCGATATTATTGATAGTGTAAATGGCCGCATGCTTTTGAATGTTGAAATTAAAATGAATGGGCACCAGGATGGGCTAACTGAACATGTTGTTCAGGTATTAGAGGATAAGGATTTTATTGACCAGTGTATTGTGACATCTTTTGATTTTGATGCTATTGATAAAGTTAAAAAGATTAATCCAAAGATTATTGTTGGATATGTCTTTTCAAAAATCCCTAATAATATCGATGTATTTAGTGCAGATGTTGATCTGCTAAGTGTTAAGAATATAATAGTTACTCCAGAGTTTGTGCATAAAGCACATAAATCAGGAAAGGAGGTTCATGTTTGGGGGAAAGTAGATGATAAGGAAGAAATGATTCGCCTAAGAAATCTTAAGGTTGATAATATTATCACTAATCATCCAGACCGTTGGTTTGAATTTTTAAATCAATAAAAATGTTTAATTATAATTTTCAATACTTATGGAAAAGATTATTTTTTTTGTATCTAATAATTTTTCATTTTATTTATTGTGAATCAGGTCTTAACAAAAAACAGAATACTTTATTTGAATATAGTCTAAAAGAAATAATTGAAGTTGACGGTAGGCAGGGTATAGCAACAGATGAGCGATATTATGTAGTAAGTGGTAGCAAGGAGCTCTATCTCTACACAATAAAAGGCAAATTATTAAAACGTAATAGTACTCCTTTTAAAAAATTATCTGTGAAGGCAAATCATCTTGGTGATATTGCTATTTATAAAGACGAAATTTTTACTGGTGTAGAAAATTTCGTTAATGGAAGAGGAGAGAATATTCAGATAGTTATATATAATCTAGATGATTTAGAATATAAACGGTCAATTCCTTGGGATCCTAGTTCTGGGCAGGTAGAGGTATGTGGATTAGCAGTTGATGAAAAGAGGAATTTAATTTGGCTTGCTGATTGGGTAAATGGTCAATATCTTTATAAGTATAGCCTTAAGTCGGGTAAATATATCGGACGTCTTAAGATTGATCCAGCACCTGATAAAATTCAGGGAATTGTAGTTTATCAGAATCAAATTTTATTGACTTCTGATGATGGCGATGCGGATAAAGATCAACATGACCATCTTTATTCGATCGAAATTCCAAATTTTGATTATGTTACTAATAGTAATTTAGTATTTGAAAAATTATTAGATGAGTTTGTAAAAGCTGGAGAGATAGAAGGGCTTAGTGTTTCTCCTGATGGTACAATATTATCGATCCTTATGAATCGAGGTCGTCGCATAATTAAAGGAATTCCTCAAGGTTTTTATCCTGGTTATAACAGGGAGATCCATGAGGTTTATGTTTATAGCATTGAAAGGAGTGATGATGATTATTAAACACAAAAATAATAGGCAAAAATTGGTTAATAGATTAATTAGAAAGAGTAAAATAGTATATCAACCTCTGATTCAATTTGGAATAATTATCAATATTATTTTATTTAATTCATGTGAATCTAATGTTCAAATCAGACAAATAGATGGTTTAACAATTAATGCGAATCAGCAGTTAAAAGATTTTTTAATTAAGAGCAGGGATGAAAAAGGGAGAAAAATTGCAGTATTTGACGGAGATGGAACGGTCTTGGGGCAAACGCCCCATTACCTTGCTGATGAGTGCATGTATCAGTGGGCAGATAAACGACCTAATCATAGATCTGCAGTTATGGATTCACTAAAATCTCAATCTAATGTATCTCTATCATATGTCCAAAATAGGATCCGTCTTATATCTGGAATAAGTTTACAAGAATATCGTGATCTAGGTGAAGATTGTTTTAATAACTATTACACTGATAAGATTTTTAAACCAATGGAGGATCTGATAAATATTTTAAAAAGTGAAGATTTTGAGGTTTGGATTGTTACTGCATCACCTGAAGGTATGTATCAACAGTTTCTTTCAAAAGAATTCCAAATTCCTATAACTCGTATTATCGGTGTTAAATCTGTGATAAGGGATGGTATTATAACTGATAAAATTGTGCGTCCTGTTCCTCAAGACCATGGGAAAAAAAAAGCCATTGAAACTTTTGTACAGGATGTCCCTTTATTAGTAGCAGGGAATAGTAGAGGAGATAAAGAGATGATCGAATATAGTAGGGGATTAAAATTGATTGTAAATCCTGATGAACATGTTGCGCCTGATCAAAAAGAGAGTATTGCTG
>JABGXK010000296.1 GCA_018675825.1 Flavobacteriales bacterium
TAGAAACTAAATACATCAAGCCATCTTTTTGAAGGTATCTTAGAAATGAGCTCACCAATTCTGTTCCAATAATTAGAATTATCTAATACTTGAGTTAAATTTTCTTTCTTAAAATTAATTTTAAAATAGTCTCTAATTTCAAAGATGTTATTTTCATTTAGTTTATCTTGTCTAAATTCCGTATCCATGAATTCTTTTTCTAGTGATTCTATATTTTTTTCAAAATTATCGAATTGTATTAGCTCATTTAGATCTAAATCATTTAGGAAACAATCTGTTAGTATTATAACAAGATCACTTATTGAAATTATCTTTGCTTTAACAGGAAACTTTGTGTGTTCAGAAGTTTTATCAATTGTGAAACGAGTAACAACTCCTGTGCTTTCTGCTCCAGAGCCTGCAGGATTTATTTTTTCAAGAAAATCATATGATTTATCTCCTAAAATAATTTCTAGTGGATTTCCATCTACGCTTAATAGATTTTTTATTAGATAAGATTTTCCTACTTGACTTGCTCCAAATAGTGCAAATACAGGTTTTGATTTAAAGGAATTATGTATTCTATTAAGTTTCATTCTACTTTCTTTAAGAAGAATGATTTCATTTCTTTCCATTCTTAGATCCTTA
This sequence comes from Flavobacteriales bacterium, assembly GCA_018675825.1. GTDB lineage: Bacteria > Bacteroidota > Bacteroidia > Flavobacteriales > BACL11. The sequence goes on from JABGXK010000296.1 coordinate 628, forward strand.
TTTGACTGTGCCCAAGATGCTGAATTATTTACGCTTGTTTCTAATTCTATGATTTTATTACTAAGATTTTCTAATACGTTTTTATTTATATTATTCATAATCAACTATTTATGCTAAATTTATTTTATTAATCATTTCCTGCTTATCTGTAATTAAATATTTTCTAAATATTTTACTAAACCTTTAATATAAACTTCCCTTCATCTAGCCAATATTCTTTTATATCTTCTAAGGTGTTAAACTGAAATTTAAAGTAATTTTTATTTAGACTATTTTCATCATTATCTGTAACTTCTATTAATTTAAGTTTCTCTTTAGACTTTTCTAGGTCTCTATTAATTTCAATTTTTAATGGCATTGATTCTCTAATCTTAAAAATTAAGTCATCTACTTTTTCTTGAGTACCTAATTTATCAAACATTGCCTCTTTATTAAAGTCTAGAGTGTATAAATGTCTTGAAGGATAGCTTTTTGATAAAAGCTTCTTAAATCCAACTCTAAATGGTAATTCTGTTAGAGTTAATATAGAATCTTCATCTTTTTCTGTAAATGATGAGTGTTCAATAATATTATGCTCAATTTTGCCTATATAATCAGCATTTGAGATTAAACCTTTTTTTAAGAATTCAGTGTTAATTCTAAAATTACCTAATTTATTATATTTAGCAGATAACAATGCAATTAGAGAGCCTACAGAGAGTACTGATTTTTGATCCTTTACAAATCCTTTATCATCAGAAAATGGAAACCATTTCCCAATCCAGTAATTATTCATATTAATCATTCTATTTGGTAAAACTGGCTGATAAGTTTCAAACAATGTTTGTAATGAATTTAATTGAAATGTTCTACCAGAAAGTATTAATATATCTGCATTATATGATTTTATAATTTTACTAATTTGATTTATTAATTTGTCAAATACGGAAACTGAAATTTTATAAATTATTTCAGAGTTGATATTCCAAACTAAGTCCTTAAAATTAAATCCAAAATGACCCTCAAAGTAATCCAATAAATCTTTACATGGTTCATTATCATTAAATATATCAGAATATGTAAGGGCTTGATTTTCCTGATTTGCTTTTTTCAAGTATAAATTTATGATTGGGATAGAGATTTGATTTAAAAAATTTCGTCTCATAACTTTTCCCTTGTAGCCAATATGATTACTATCTGCACCAAAAAAACTATTTAACTTTTCAATATATCTTTCTTCTTTTAGTTGATGATTTAAGTGTGATTCAATAATTCCACTTCCTTTATCATTACTACCTTCAATTATTATTTGTTGAATCAACTCTTTTAATAAATCATCTCCTGCTAAATCAAATGTTTCCCAAAACAGAGGAATTGGCACAATCTCAACAACTGTGTTTTCTAGAGTATAGCTATATGAAGCAATCATTAGATCAGTTGTTCCTCCACCAATGTCTACAGAAGCAATTACTAATTCTTTTTCATCATCTTTATTTTTTCTACCATAAGTTTCAAATAATTTTACTGGATTATTACTGTACTTTTTTGATATCATCCCATATATATAAACTAATTGAGCACATGTTGCCTCATCATATATCCAATCCTTTCTTTCCTCTATATCAGCTAATGATCTTTTTAATTCTTTTATTGATGGAAAAATATTTGTTAGAGAAATATTATATTCATTTCTATTGAGTATCTCTAGTGCATCTTCTGAGGCTTGTCTTAAATTAATTTCTTCTTGCATTACCATTGAAGTAGGGCAGGTTACTACAATATTTCTTAAGATTCTAGAGTCTTCAACCTTTCCATGTTCAGTTCTAAATTTTATTGAATTAATCTGCTTAAAAGCATTTATATATATCTCTAA
>JABGXK010000297.1 GCA_018675825.1 Flavobacteriales bacterium
GCCTTATTTGGATTATTATTAAAGGTTCCTACAGATAAATTTATCATATCTGGACATGTATTAGCAGTTGTAAATTGAACAGGATTAGAATATCCAGAATAAGAACTATTACAGTAAAAAGCTTTCATTTTAAATTCATAATTAGTATTTGGAGATAAATTGATCATTTGTTTTGATATTGTATTAAGACCAAAATTACATAAGCCACTTCCTACTCCTGCTGATTTTGTTAGCCAAGTTGGAGATCCAAGTTCTCTATACCTGACATGATATTTCCAAACCCGACAATCATTAGAATTCATATTACTCCACCCAATCTTAACTCTAGTATCAATAATATCATATACATATAAACTATCTGGTTTAGGTGATAAGCATAAAGGTGTTAGATAAGCGTCTATATTTGATGAAAGTCCGTTATCAAAGAAAGCAACAACAGTGTCACTTTCATAACCAAAAGATGAGAAAACAACTTGATAAGTACCTGAGTCTAAAACATAAGTTTGATAAAACCCTAGAAGATTAGTATTAGAACTAGAATTAGTATTTATAATATTAATATCTGCATTTGAAATAGGGGAACCAGTAGTTGTATCATATACATTACCATCAATATAACATGCCTTTTGAAAATCTCTTGAATAAACTAATAATCTTGCATTATTATTATTTCCACTATTTCTATCAGATGAGATTATATTTCCTGAAGGTAAAAAAGGATAGGTGCCCCAGCATCCATCATATCCATTTCCTGATCCATCATAAGAATCATAATATGCAACTTCAATTAAATTATCTGGATGGGTAATATCATGTACTACAGTACCATCTCTGTAATAAGAAGTTATTAAAAAATCTCCATCTACATGAGCATTATGAGGTATAGAGTTTGAACCTGGATTTGATTGAATTCTATCAATTTCTTGAATATTATTTAAATCTGTAATGTCATAAGATCCAATATAAGCATTAGGTTTTTCGTCAGTTGTAAAAACATAATCACCATTATCAGAAACCCAAGCATTATGAGTGAAATTATTTGGAGTTCCAATATTACCTAGATTTTGAGGATTTGTTTTATCAGAAACATCAACAACAAACATCTCTCCCTCATATATACAGCCAACATACATAGTATCACCTCTTGCCATTCCATCATGAATATAATAATCATCCCACTCTCCTAAATAATAAGGATTAATAGGATCAGAGTCAACATCTAAAAAGATTGCACCATTAGATGGAGAAGTTCCAGTATTTGAAGAAGCCCCAAAAATATATGCAACACCATTTTCGTCAATATAGAGATTGTGAGCAGCTGTAAATTCAGTACTTGAACCATTAGGATTATTAAATACTGTTCTATGATAGTATGTATTTCCAGTCATATCACTTAAATCAACAATAAGAAGACCTACATCTTCTTCCGTAGTAACATAGGCATAATGTCCCCAAGTTTTAATATCTCTCCATATAGAATTTGAGTCACTAATAAAAAATTCTTCATTTGGATTAGATGGATCAGTTACATTAACAACAGAAAAACCATCAGTTAAACCAACAAGAGCATACTCACTTTCATCTGGAGAAACCCATCCCCAGATATCATTACCTTGATAATTTGGATAATCATACACTGCAAGTAAAGACATATTTAAACTATCTTGAGAGAATGATAAAATAGGAAATAAAAGGAATAATAGTGTTTTTTTCATATACATAAAATTAAAAAAATATTATTTGCAATAATTCTTCATATTAAATATTTAATATTTCTGGAAATAATAGATTTATCATTGATATCAATATATAGATATTTATTATCATAAAAATAATAGCTGGTAGAAATCTCAGTAATGGATCTCCAATTCTAATTCTAACATATATAGCTGACACCATCATTGTAGATAACAAGAAAGATGATAAAGAAGCTATAGGTAGCCAAATAAGGCCTAGTAACAGACTAACACCACCAATAAGCTGACATAATCCTAAAAGATATTTAAAACGTTTAAAACCCCATCTATTAATCTCGTTTTGCATAGTTTTAGAAAAAAAACTAAGTATACCATAAACTATAAATGAGATTCCAGAAAAAATAGTTAATAAAATTAATGTAGTATTCATTTGATTTATTAAAATTTAAATGATTTTATTTGTTCATCATTTAACTTTCCATTAAGCCAAGCAGAAGAAATATCAGCATTATATTTTTTATAGAAATCTATTGCAGGAGTATTCCAATCAAGAACCTGCCAGAATATTCCATTCATCTTTTCATCCTTAGCAATTCTAATAGTCTCCTCAAATAATCTAGATCCTACCCCATTTCTCCTAAAAGATTCTTTAACAACAAAATCCTCTAAAAACAAAAATTTACCTTTCCATGTTGAATATCTTATCCAATAAAATGACATTCCAATAATTTCATCATTAACAACAGCAACTATAAAATAGAAACTAGGTTGATCACAAAAACCATCTTTTTCAAGTTGATCTAATGTAAGAGTAACTTGGTCTAGAGAGTTTTCATAGTCAGCCAGTTCCCTAATTAATAAGAGAATATAAGATAAGTCTTCTTTTTTGCCTTTTCTAATTTTAATATCCATACTATCTAATTATTCTTACAGTTCCATTATATCTATATGTTTGGTCATTATAATCTAATATATTAATTATATAAGTATACACACCGTGTGAAATATTTCTTGCATTCCAAGGAGTATTAGGTAAACTAAAAACAACTCCTCCCCATCTATCAAAAATAGTCATTTCATAAGAAAGAATACCAATACCAATTGGGTAGAAACTCTCATTAATTAAATCAGAGTCTGGAGTAAAAGAATTTGGTATATAAACAGAATATGTTGGATATACAGTAATATAATTAGAAGCAACATCAATACAATAATTTGGACCTATAACTGATAATTCGACTAAATACTGTCCAAACTCTGAATATGAATATTCATATTCAGAAAAAGAAGAAACAGAAAAGCCATCTCCAAAATTCCATGTAGAGTTAACAAAATTGGATGATAGATTATTAAAAGTAATAGGACTATCGATCTGAGTAGACAGAGGATTAATTAACATCTTAGCTATTGGGGCCTCTAAGATTTCAATTTCTTTCTGAATTGTATTACTACAGCTAGTAATTGAATCAATATAATAATACGATAATGTATGATTTCCTAAGGAAAGCATATTAGGAAATAAAGAATCTATTATCTGATCATCAAGAGAAAAAACACCTCCAATTGGCTCTGCTTGAGAAAGGATAAATGGTTCAGTATTATCACATATTTTATCCAATAATATATTTAGATTAGGAAGTTCATTAACAATAACGAAAGAAGTGTCATCTAAATCAATAATGCAACCATTTAGATCATTTGCAGATTTAAAAATTAAATTAGCGTCTTGAGTAAGTATTATTTTTATTGATTCTCCACTTGGAACTAATAATCCAAATGAATCTACGACAAATGAATAAGGAAAACCATAATTATTAATCAATATATCATATTGATTTGATGTTGGATTAGAAATAGAGATATAAATCTCAGTACTATCATTTTCACAAATTGGAGATAAGGCAGAAAAAGAAAATTCAGAAATAATTAATGATAACTCTACTAAACTATCACAACCTGCTGAATTAATCAAAGTATCTCGATAAATACCACTCTCAGAATACATAACACCATTCCAATTAAAAGCTTTACATGAAGTTATCTCGACCTCATTAAATAGATTATCATTAATTAATAAATCTAAATAAACTAATGAATCACATCCGTTTATATTGGTTCCTTGCCAAAAATATGTACCTGATGTAGTGTAGAGCGTATTATTCCAGAAATAATTATCACAAGCAACTACAGATATGTTTACAGATGAAGAATCATAAATAACAAGATTTAGTGTAGCAGAAGAGTCACAACCATTAGCATTTATACCATTCCAAGAATATGTTCCATTATTAGTATAAGTAACTCCATTCCATAAATAATAATAGCAGCTAGAAATTGATGTAGAAGATAATAGCGGTAAAGGATTTGATATCAATACCGAATCATTAAAAATACATCCATTATTATTAGTGATTGAAATAAAATAAGTACCAAATATTAGTTGATTAATATCTTGTGTATTGCTAGTAAAACCATTTGGACCAATCCAATTATAAATTAAAGAACTTGTATTCCCACTTACACTTAAATCTATAGAACCATCATTTCCATTAAAACAACTAATATCTGTTAAATTAAAAGATGCATTAAAAGGATTTGGAGGGAGAATTTCTAAAGTATCATAAAAAACACACAAATTACCATTAATAGTATCTGTAACACTTAATGCATATATTCCAGAATATAAACTATCTATATCTAAAGTATCTGAAAATGAGTACCAAAAAGGAAATTGAGAGGATTGATCATAAGCATTCCATAAAATAATTGCAAAATTACTAATACCATTTATAGTAGTATTAATAGCGCCATCATTATAACCAATACAAGAGACACTGTCAATATTATAACTTACTTGTAATGGATTAGGACTTGTAATAAAGAAACTATCTGTTAAATTACAATCACTAATATCAGTTATTAAAACATTATATAGTCCGGAGCTAAGACTATTAATATCTTCATTAATATTTATGTAGCCATTAGGACCAACCCAATCATATGCAGGAATACTATCAGTTCCATTAACAGTAAGTTGAATAGACCCATCTCTATAACCATAACAACTTTCATCAGTAACTGTTGATGAAATCATAAATGTGGAACTAGAAGATAAAGTAATTGTGTAAGTATATGAAAAGACATTATTAATAGGACAGGCATCATCTTGGACAGATACATTAAATGTAAATGGACTATTCAATACATCACTAGGCTGAGGAATCCAATTGAAACTTCCAGAAGGATTATTTGAAAAATTATTAATAATCGAGAAAGTTGCGTTTGGAGCATTTGCCAAACCTGACCAGGACATAATTTTATCATTTGATGAACCAAGTTGAGCATTTAAAAAAAAACTAACTGTATCAAATTGATCAACACAAAGATTTAAAGAGTCATCCATGGCTGAAGAATTAGTTACATCTTGAGGGAATCCATTAAAACCACTTAAAACAGGGGGGACAGTATTACATGTTAAAATAATAATTTGAATATCTCTTATAACACTACCAATAAATATACCATTTCTAAATTCAGAAATTTTCATTGCAACAACTGAAACTTGTAATGCATTAGCTGTCATACATAAATTACCTGAATTAGGATCAAATGTTGTAGTTCCAGATATTGGACTTATTGATGAAAATCCTGTCAAGTAATCTACAGTTCCTGTAAATGAACTTGAACTTAATGGTGTCTCTAAAGAATACACTAAGGAATCACCATCTATATCAAAGGCTCCATTATTATAGCAAAATGGTTCATTAATACAAATATATGGCGCTGGATATTCTGTAAAAATTGGAGAGGTATTACAAGCATTTAAATTATTAAGCTCGGCAGAAACGCACAAATCATAATTTGAAGGTTGATTAATTGTTGTTATTGCATTATTTCTATTCTGTATACATGAAAAAAAATACCAATCATCACAATGATCAAGAGTAATTAATTTCTCATACTGATATTCTTCAAGCTCAACAAGACTAGATCCTGAACAAGGAGTTCCTGAGCCTGCACAGGTCGGAGTAATATAAATAGGTCCATTCACTAATGGAAGATTTTCTGTTCCAGATCCACAAGAAGATGAATAATCAAGATCAATACTTCCAGGAGCTGCAGAGTTATTACAATCTCTATAAAATTTTATAGTTATTCTGTAAATATCGAAAGTAGTATTTTGAGAGATACATTCGTAAGAAATATCCATTCCAGCTGCATGAGAGGCAAAGATATTTGATGACGATAAGAAAAATAAAAAATAACAACAAAGAAAATTTACTAAATATTTCTTCATAAAAAGAAGATTTAAATTTTTTACAAATATAACAATACTTAGTGTCATAAATACATTATTAATTGATATTGAATATTAAAAATTTATTCATAAAATATTAATAATTTATTATTTTTGATTGATGAAAAAAATAATATGCCTCTGGTCATGTCCAAGGAATATATCAACTGCATTAATGTATTCTTTTAGAAGTCGTGAAGACACAACAGTATTTGATGAGCCACTTTATGCACATTATTTAGTTAAGAGTGGGCTACAACATCCAGGAAGACATGAAACTCTTAGAACGATGGAAAATATTGGAGAATAGGTAATTAAAAATATTATACTAAATCCTAGTGCTGAAATAAATTTCCATAAATTAATGACTAATTCTCTAATAGATTTAGATAAATCTTTTTTATTAAAAGTTATTAATATACTTTTTATTAGAAATCCTATAGAAATAATTAATTCATATCATAAAGTCATCCCATTTCCAACTATAGAAGATATAGGAATAAAAATGCAATATGATTTATATCATGAGTTAGAAAAAAAGCAACAAAATGTAATTTTACTTGATGCAAAAGAATTATTAATCAACCCAGAGAAAATATTGAAAAAATTATGTTCTAATATTAATATTTCTTATGATAAAAAAATGTTAGAATGGGAAAAGGGACCAAAAATTGAAGATGGTTCCTGGTCAAAATATTGGTATAAGAATACTCATAACTCTACAGGATTTAATAAATATATTAAAAAGAAAATATTATTAAAAGGAAGCAATATAGATTTAGCTAAAAGATGTAAAAATTATTATAACTTTCTATATTCAAAGTCAATACGAATTAATTAAATGGATTTGTTGCCCAGACATTAAGTTCATTTATAAACCCTCTATCATCCATTTCAATTGCAGAAATAATAGAATGTGCTATTTCCTTTGTAGTTAATTTATTACTTATGTCCTCTCTTTCTATTCTTAATGAACTACCAAAAGCAGTAGTTACTTCACTAGGATTAATTTGACAAACCCTTATATTATGTGGACGTAATTCTGCTTGCCAGCATTGCGTTAGGCACCTTAGGGCAAATTTTGAAGATGCATAAATACTACCATTTTTATATCCCTTTAAGCTAGCTGTTGAACCAATATTAATAATAGTCCCACTATTTTTTATTTTCATTAATGGAACAATTTCTTTGGTAAATAATGCAAGACCAAAAACATTAACATTAAAAACTTTTAAAAAATCATCAATACTTAGCTCTTCAATAGATTTTCTAACTCCTAATCCTGCATTATTTATCAAAACATCCACTCTACCATCAAGCATTTTGATACATTCATTAGCGTTTCTAGTAATATTATTAATATCAGCAATATCAAAATCAATAATTTTTGCTCCAGTATAATTTACAACTTTAGATAATCTTTTATTAGATCTTCCAGTAATAAGAACATTTGCTCCCTTATCTACTAAAGCTTTTGCTGTCTCTTTACCAATACCAAGACTACCACCTGTTAATATAACATTTTTTCCATCTAAATTCATTCAATAAATATTTATTTAAAATCAAACATAATAAAAATTATAAATTCGAAAAATATTTTCTATCAATATAAAAAGTACCAAAAGGGATAACAGATGCAAACAATACAATCCTAAAATCTATAATAGTCCATTTAATATGTTTTCTAGCTGAAAGACTAAATTTTCCTTTTCCAAGAGTTATATTAAATCCATTTAATAAGAAGGCAGTTATAATATATAAGACAAATAATAATCCATGAGGCATCCCTAATAATTTTACA
>JABGXK010000298.1 GCA_018675825.1 Flavobacteriales bacterium
CTTTAGTAATAAACTTTCAAGAAGGTCTTCCTGTTAATGTAATTCGAGGTTACGGAGATGGTCCTTCGAGTAGGTATCGATATGATGGGTTATTTGATATAGAGGACTACTGGTATTCTGAAGGAAAAGATGGTAAAAATGTTTATCGCTTTAGATTGGTTCAGTCTGAAGATGTACATATAAACTATGATCTAAATAAAAAAATATATGCGTCGGGATCTGAAGCTCCTTCAAGAATTAATTATGTAAGTAAAAGAATTATTCGTGATACAGCACTATCAAAAGAAGTAAAAGAGCTTTACGATTTCAAATGCCAAATATGTGATTTTAGAATTGATGTAGAAACAGGTTTCTACGCAGAGGGTGCTCATATAAAAGGATTAGGTAAACCTCATAATGGCCCTGATACTTCCGACAATATTCTATGTTTATGCCCCAATCACCATGTAATGTTTGATAGATATACATTTACCATTGCCAATGACCTTGCATTGATAGGTATTCCAGGAAAATTAAATGTTCATAAAAATCATGTGATTAATAAAGATTATTTAAATTATCATAGAAAACTAGCTTACAAAAAGAATATTTAACAAAAGCTATAGGAACAGTAATATACAGTTGAGTTTAAAAAAACACGATTTATAACGCGGCTAAAATATCTCTTGGATAATTGGTTGTGGAAAGTTTATGATTAAGAGCTCCATCATGCCCTTTCAATGTATAGCTTTGTCCAGATAGTCTTGAGAGCTTTATCCATTCTGATTCTTCATAAAACTCATCAAGTACCATTTTTAATTCTTTATAACTTATACAGGTTATTCCATCTTTTCCACATATTAAAATTAAAAAAGTATGTGTATGCATTTCACTCATTATTCTCAGCTCTTCTTGATGTTGTCTGGAAAAGCTAAAAGTCCATGGACTTGAATTTTTACTGCTGTATTTCATATATAGTCCAACTAAATCTTTGCCAACTGAATATGAATTCTTAGACTGGGTAGGGAAGCTTGATAAATGTAATCCTTTATCCGCCTCTAGTAATTTATAAAGTGCAATTCCATAATGTTCTGACGCTGATGATATACTCATAATGTTGTTATTTTATTTGTATAATTATGCTTAATATAGATAGATTTAAGAATTCGTCAAGAGCTTCTCAATACGATAGGTTTATAACTAACTATGAACATGACTCATCTTGTATTGAAACCACTGTTTTAAGCACGGTTGAAAAAATAAAAAAGGGAGAGCGTTCCTTTGTCATCTATGGTGAACCCCAAAGCGGTAAGACCGATATGATGATTGCACTAACTGCAAAGTTAGTAGACCTAGATTATAAAATGATTGTAGTTTTGGTTCAAAATAACCTTACATTAGAAGAGCAAAATAGATCACGTTTTGTAGACTCTGGTCTAAATCCTAAACCTGAAATATTCCATACAATTCTTGATGCAGATCATGATATTAGCCAAAGACATATTATTTTTTGTACTAAAGAACATAATAATTTATCTAAACTTGCAGCGAGACTTCTAAGAGTTAAAAATAAAATAATTTTGGATGACGAAGCGGATTACGCCACACCCGATAACTACATAAATAATCCAGAGAAAGAAGCTAGTGCAACTAATACCTTGGTAACAAAGTTATTTGGAGACGATTCTATATATATTGGTGTTACCGCCACTCCTGCTAGGCTAGATTTAAATAATACACTAGCGACCAATGCTAAAGAATGGGTTCATTTTAATCCTCATGATGCATATAAAGGATATAGATATTTTTTTCCAAAAGACTATATTTCTAAGAAGTTAAAGCTGAAATATGATCTAGAATTAATGCCAGAGGAAACAAATAATGAGGGAGAGGAGCTCAGAAAAACATTTTTTAAATTCTTGGTTAATTGCGCTTATCTGAATTTTGAAAAATCTAAAGAAGTTAATTATATAATGTTGGTTCATACCACTCATAAAATTCTTGAACATACTGAAGAATATAAAGCGCTTATAAAATTAAAATCAACATTAGAAGATGAAAATCACAAAAATTGGGAAAAATATATTAATGAGATTTTTTCTATTGCCTTAGAAAAAACAAATATTGAAAAATTGGCCGATGACCTTGTACATTTTATATTAAAAAATATTGGAAGGACTTATGTCGCTGCATTAAACACTCCAGGAAAGAAACTTGTTGCCAATACAGATGTTATAACATCTAAACCCACATCACTATTTACTGTGGTTGTTGGAGGTAATATTATTTCTAGAGGGCTAACATTTACCAATCTTTTATCAATGTTTTTTTCAAGAAATGTGAAGGGTAAATTTCAACAAGGAACTTACGTTCAGAGAGCTAGAATGTTTGGTTCACGATCAGACGAACTTGCAAATAACTTTCATTTAGCCATACCTGAAACTATTTTTCTAAACTGGTGGGAGTGTTTCCAAAATTACCATATTCAATATTTATATCATAGATCCGGCAATCCAGTTTGGAGTGAATCTACAGGATTTATTGAAGGTCTAAATATTAGAAATTCTATTGCACCATCTTCAAGTATAGACAAATCAACCATATCTGTAGACTCAGGATTATGTGGTTTTAATATTGTTGAATGTAACCATAATATTGAAATGCTTATTACTGATTTTAATGATGGTAAGTTGTCAGGATATGAATTACTTGAGGAATTTACTCGATTTAAATTACCACTTCTTCCTGACTTTATTTTGAGTGATTTGGAATTGCAAAATAAATCTAATGATATAGCAATCCATGACCCTGGATTATATATAGAAGAGGTTTTTAAATCTGGGAGCTATGATCAAAAAGAATTAAAAAGAACATCAGGTGGTTTATTTTCGGGCACAAGGATTGATAAATACCCATCAGCAATGCACCACTTCTGGCCACTAAAAAATAAATTAGGAAATATTCGTCTTTGGTACGTTAATAAATCAACTAAAAGGAGAGTTAGGAACTTAAAAAATACTCGAAACAGCTAACCCTAAATTTTAAATGTGGTTTAAAAAATCACTTTTATTAATTTTAAATATA
>JABGXK010000031.1 GCA_018675825.1 Flavobacteriales bacterium
CAATCTCCCATAAATATTTTAGCAGGTGGTCTATTATAAAACCAAAAAGCTAATAAAGAAAAAACTCCTGATAATGCAAGAGCACCATGATAAAAATTATTATTAATGATAAATAAAATAGCAAAAGATGATAGAATATAAATACCTATAGTGGTTGCTAAAGAATCTAAACCATCTGTAAGGTTAAATGAATTAATAATAAAAATAGCAACAATCATAGAGAAAACAAGAGAGAAGAAATATGGTAATTCATAAATACCAAATAATCCATTAAGGCTTTCAATTCTTACATCACCATAATAACATAATACAAATGAAATTATCAATTGTACTAAAAATCTAAATTTAAAAGATAAAGAAGTTAGGTCATCTGCCAAACCTACTATAAACAAAAGAATACAAGATACAGTAATAATTAGATAGGATCTTAGTAAAAAAAATGAATCTGTATCTAATGTGATTGTTCTATTTTGTTCTAAATAATATATCAAAACAAATACATTAGACAATAACAAACCAAAAGTAATTGCTATCCCACCAATGTTTGGAGTAAATCCATTGTGACTATTTCTACCCCCCCCTTCTGTTAATAATCTTTTTTTTATTGCCAGCTTAATAACAGTGGGCATTACTATTAAAGTACCTAGAAAACTAATTAATGAGGTTAAAAAAATTAAATTCATTATTTCAAAAATAACTTAAAAAAATAAAAGAATAATATATCAAAATACTGATTAGGATTCATCTTCTTCATATCCATATCCATATCCATAATTATATGAATATTTATAATTATATCCATACCCATATTTATATCCATAAGAATATCCATAAGAATTTTGCTCTCCAACACCGTTTAATACTACAGCAGTATTGATTTTACTGACACCCACAGAATCATTTATATGATTTAGAATTTCTTTATCGGTTACATTACATCTTGTAAGATATATTACTGCATCTGCTAAGTCAAACAAGCTCTTTGTGTCAGCAACTAATAATGTAGGTGCCGTATCAATAATTATATAATCATATTCCTTTTTAGCTTGATTAATAAGAATCTCAAAATTTCCATTATTAATTAAATAAAGTGGATTAGGAGGTAGAGCTCCTGATAATAATATATCGAGATTGGGATTTTTATCAAATTTCTTTAGCGTAGATTCTTTCCAGTTAGATTTATTATCAACTAAGAAATCAACTAAACCTTTCTGATTTTTATCTTCATCAAGATATTTATGAATTTGAGGATTTCTTAAATCACAACCTACTAAAAGAACTTTTTTATCTAAAGATGCAAAAGCTAAGGATAAATTTAAAGCAATTAATGTTTTTCCTTCTCCTTTTATTGAGGACGTGACCAACATAACGTTACACGTATCATTATCTTTAAAAAGATATCTTGTATTAGACATTAGCATCCTAAATGACTCTGAAATTATTGATCTGGCTGAAGGATCAGAAAATATTTTATCTTCTTCATTAATATCAAAGAAAGGAATTTCTCCTAATATATTTAAAGAAGAATTATGAGATTCAATATCTTCTCTTGAGTGTATTTTGGTGTCAAATAAGAAAATAACATAAAGTATACCAAAAGGAATAATCAATCCTAACAACAAAGTAGTAAGGTAAATTATTTTGATATTTGGAGAAATAGGCTTCTCATTTGAAATGGCATATTCAACTACTTTAATACTTGGCTCGGTTATAGCATAACTAACCTCTGATTCCTCTCTTTTTTGTAATAAAAACAAGTAAAGCGCCTCTTTAATTGCTTGATTTCTTTCAATTGATCTAAGCATTTTCTCTTTTTCAGGAAGCTGGTTTAACTGATCATCAAATTTATTTAACTGTCCAAAAAGTTTAATATTTAAAGTATTAAGATCTAAAAGATGTTGTTGTAATGAAAAAATAATATTTGATCGACTATCATTTATTGAACTATCAATTATTTTTACAGAGGGGTTTTGAGGTCCTGCGCTAGAAAGAAGTTTTTTCCTGTCTAGTATCATTAGATTATAAGAATTTATCAGTGTGTTAATTCCTGTATTTTCAACACCTAAATTTGCTGGCAATAATTCAAAATTTGATTTTTTTAACACATCTAATAAAGAGGAGCCAATAGATATTTGATTCTCATTTATAAAAACATCTTTTTCCGATAAAGAGTTTTTCTCAAGTGAGATAGCAGAATTAGCTTCTAAACTTACAAGATTATTATTTACCTTAAATAATTGTTTGTTTGTTTCAATAGAATCCAATTCAAAAGAAAGAAATCTATATCTATCATTTACAAAATTAATGGTTCTTTTGTGAATTAACTGCCGATCCTTAACACCGTCTTCATTAAAAACTGTTATTAGTTCGTTAACAATTTTTTCTGAGTATTGTGTATTTGTAGAATTAAAATTTATTGAAATAATATCACTGCTTTTACCAATTTGTGATGTTATAATTTCCTTTTTTAAACTCTTAACGACTTTATCAATTGAATTTAATGATAATTCATAGTTCTGATTAGCACATCTATTCTTATCTATCTTAGAAATATCAAAAGGGAGGTTGTGTTTTTTTCCATAAGTAGCAAAATCTTTGAATGTATATTCTTTATCTTCATTTTGATAGTCGATAATCACTAATCCCTCATCCTGAAAATCTATATTAAAAACCATTTCAGTTAAACTATCAATTGGAAGTTTAGTTGTAATAGTAAAAGGGTAATCTAAAACTAATGAACTCATGATACTTCCATTAGAAAAAACTGAAGTGGTTAGATTTAGATTTCTGACTACTTGTTCTAAAATAGAATATGATTTTATTACTTCAAGTTCATTCTCAAGATTAATTTTAGAACTTGAAAATAGATCTTCAGCAGAAGGAAGTTCAAGAGCACTATCTTTTTTGTCTAAAATTTTGATTTTAGCATTAGTTTCTAAAATTTTATCAGTGTATCTAATGTATGTAAACGCAGTAGCTAAACATATAACAACAGAAAGCAAAAAGTACTTCCAAAAAAATAAATATTTAAAAAATGCTTTTTTAAGATCAATACTATCTTCCGAATCAAGATTGTTTAAATTATCATTATTCATTCTATTTATTTATTATTAATAAAGTGACACTAAGTAATAATGACGATATAGAAGCAATAGATGAAGAGCTTCCAATAAATCCAGCACTTTTCACTTTACTATAATTTGGATTTACAATAATAACATCATTATTTCTAATTTGGTAATGAGCCTTAGATAGAAAATCTGAATTCGTTAAATCAATTTTATGAATTTTTCTTATTCCATTTTTCTCTCTAATTAGTGTAATATCTTTTCGTTTACCTTCAATGGTTAAATCACCAGCATACCCTAATGCTTGAAGAATATTTAATTTTTCATCAATATTAGAAAAGGTACCAGGGTTATGTACTTGTCCTAATACAGTAAATTTAGAATTAAGTCTTTTTATTTTCACAATATGATTTGTAAGATGACCTCCTTCTAAAAGAAGTTGAGTGATTTTATTTTCAAGTTGATCTAAGCTTAAATCTTCAACACTTAATTCTCCTAATACTGGATAATTGATCATCATAGATTCGTCAATAAGATAACCTTCAAGTTTTAATACTTGAAGGTTAGAAAAATTAGAATTAAGAATAGGAATATTATATGGCAAAGCTGCCTCAGGAAAAATAGTTTGAACATCAATCTTAAGAATATCTCCTGGCTCAATATTGTTCCTTAAATTAGAATAATCAACTTTATTAAAATTATTACTATCAGTATCTTTTAAGTAAATAAGTTGACTATTTGTGGAACAAGATGCTAAAACAAAAACAACAACAATTACTACTAAAAAATTTTTCATAATACAAAATTAATTATTTTAGTTCGATAAAAAAACAAATAGTCAAATCATTTAAGATCAATTTCAAATGATTTAATTTAAATAAACAATTGATTCACAAATTAGTAGTTAAAAAAATTTATTGAAAATAAATAATTTATGAGTTTTTAATAAAACGTTCTTTGTTGAAAGAAAAGATAAATTTTAATTCGGTAAAACTAAAAAAATTACTCTGACATTAAACAACTACAGTCCGGCGCTAATTTACTATTTATTATTGCTTTTTGATAATACATCCATCAATATATCAGCGTATGTATGCATATTTGCATTTTTACCAACATATTCTAAAAACGTACTTTCCCTGGAATGACCTGTAAGTTTCATTAGAATTGGGGTGGGTATTTTCCCATAATGATTGGTTGCAAAAGATCTTCTGAGATCCTGAGAGGATAATAATTGATATTTTGGAAATTGTCCTAAATAAC
>JABGXK010000299.1 GCA_018675825.1 Flavobacteriales bacterium
AAATAATCAAGTAATATTTCAATATTGTAATGAAAATGGCGAAATAGATTCTATATCTAACCCAAATGGCTCTCTATCTAATATAGCAGGAGTTTGTAATAAGCAAAGAAATATATTTGGCATGATGCCTCACCCTGAAAGAGCTTCAGATTATACATTAAAAAACACTGACGGAATAGGCTTATTTGAAAGCATCTTAGCTGCGTTGAAATAATAGCGCTACAAAACTTTTCCTTATAAATCATAATTGTTTAAAAAACTGTTAACAACGTTTAAGTATTCATGTTTAACAAATTTTTTAATTTTTTAAAATTGTATAAACTCAATAGGCATCATTAATTTTATAATTATAATCTAAGCAAAAGAGACTCAATGATAGTAGAAAATCAAAAAAAATTAATAAAAAACATTAAACATGAAAAATACTCATATGAGGATACATTAAAATCTTCAATTGAATATTTTAATGGTGATGAACTTGCAGCTACAACATGGATGAATAAGTATGCTATGAAAGACTCTGGAAATAACTTTGTTGAAAAAACACCAGATGATATGCATAAAAGAATGGCAAAAGAATTTGGTAGAATAGAAAGTGATTATAAATTAAAGTATAATCTAAATGGAAGTGCAAAATTCTTATCCATGTATGGGCAAAAAAGAAAAACTTTAAGTGAAAATATAATATATGATCTTTTTCGTGATTTTAAATATATCATTCCACAAGGAAGTGTTATGAGCTCTCTTGGAAATCATTATAAATTAGCTTCTCTCTCAAACTGTATAGTAGTACCTGAATTACATGATTCTTATGGAGGAGTCTTTTATGCAGATCAACAACTAGCTCAACTATTTAAAAGAAGGTGTGGTGTTGGTGTTGATATTTCAAATTTACGCCCCTCGGGATCAAAAGTTTCTAATGCAGCTGGCAGCACATCTGGTGCTGTTTCATTTATGAATAGATTTTCTAATACAACTCGTGAAGTTGCTCAAAATGGAAGACGTGGAGCATTAATGCTTACAATGGATATTGCACACCCAGACATTGAAGATTTTATTACTATTAAACAAGATCTAACTAAAGTTACTGGCGCTAATGTTTCTATACGTTTATCAGATGAATTCATGAAAGCTGTTGAGAAAAATAATCAATATACGCACAGATGGCCAATTGATTCAAAAAAACCCGAATTTACTAAAGAAATAAATGCAAGAGATCTATGGAACACGATAATTAAGTGTGCTCATAATACTGCTGAACCTGGATTAATCTTCTGGGATAGACAACACTGGTATTCAACGTCATCAATATATCCAGGATATAAAAATACATCTACAAATCCATGCTCAGAAATAGCTATGCAGGGAGGAGATAGCTGTAGGTTAATTGCGTTAAATCTTTATAATTTTGTAGACAACCCTTTTACTAAAAACTCTTCTTTTGATTTAAAAAAGTTTTATGAAGTAACCTACGAAGCTCAAAGACTTATGGATGATCTAGTTGACTTAGAAACAGAGGCTATAGAGAGAATATTGGGGAAAATTTCTTTAGATAATGAACCGGACAATATTAAAGAAGTTGAAAAAGAAACGTGGGAGTTATTACTAAAAACAGGAAAGGAAGGGCGTAGAACAGGACTTGGATTTACAGCTTTAGCTGATATGGTTGCTGCATTAGGTTATGCTATTGATTCTGACGAAGCAATAATTTTTGTAGAAAAAATAATGAAAGAAAAATGTAGAGCGGAATTTGATTGTTCTATTGATATGTCATTAGAAAGAGGGAGTTTTGTTGGTTTTGATAAAGAAATAGAAAATACTTCTGAATTTGTTCATATGCTTAAAGCAGAGCTTCCAGATGTTTATGAAAGAATGATGAAGTTTGGGAGACGAAACATTTCAATTAGTACGGTCGCTCCAACAGGAACTCTTAGTATGCTAGCTCAAACCTCTTCAGGTATCGAGCCTGTTTTTATGACTCATTATAAAAGAAGGCGTAAACTAAACGAAGATGATACAGAGGAAAAAGTTGATTTTATTGATGATTTAGGTGATAAATGGCAAGAATTTACGGTATACCATCATAATCTTAAAAAATGGATGAAGATAACTGGCGAAAAAGATATATCTAAAAGTCCTTATTCAGGATCTACTGCGCCAGAAATAAACTGGGAGAAACGGGTTACAATGCAAAGTGTAGTTCAAAAATACGTAACACACTCAATAAGCTCAACAATCAATCTTCCTAAGGATGTATCACTAGAAGAGGTTGGTTCAATTTACTTAAATAGCTGGAAAGAAGGCCTAAAAGGAATTACTGTTTATAGAGAGGGGTCTAGGTCAGGAGTATTGATATCAGCTGAAACAAATAATAATGAAGATACGGGTATTGCTGATTTTAAAGAAACACAAGCCCCTTCTAGGCCAAAAAAAATTGACGCAAAAGTTGTACGATTTCAAAATAATAAAGAAAAATGGATTGCAGTAGTTGGGTTGATTAATGGTAGACCTTATGAAATATTTACTGGTAAAACTGAAGATGTTTTTTCTGTTCCACCACAAGTGGAATATGGATGGGTAATTAAAAATAAAAGAGAGGACAATACAACTCAATATGATTTTCAATATGAAGATAAAGAAGGTTATAAAGTAACAATGGGCGGTTTATCAAGATCCTTTGATAAAGAGTTTTGGAATTATGCAAAATTAATATCTGGAGTTTTAAGACATGGCATGCCGCTTCCATACGTAGTGGATTTAATTAGTACTATGAATTTATATGATGATAATATTAATACGTGGAAAAGTGGTGTTGTAAGAGCTCTAAAAACATTTATTGCAGATGGAACAAAAATGAATGATCATACCTGTAGTGAGTGTGGAGACGAGGGGCTTGTTTATGAAGAGGGGTGTTTAAAATGTATGAGTTGTGGTTATAGTAAATGTGGTTAATGCAAAAGTACTTTTATAGTAATTCTGATGCTTTGTAAATGAATAAATCATTCTATTATCTAATACTTATTTTATTTTTATGTAGTTGTGCAAATATTATTACGCCAAGTGGCGGAGAAAAGGATGAAAGCGCTCCAATTCTTCTTAAAACATTCCCCAAAAATAAAACATTAGATTTTCAAGAAAAAAAAATAACGTTTCACTTTAATGAAAATATCGAAGAAAATAGATGGAATGACTATTTTTATATTTCACCATTACTAGTAAATAATATTAAGTATAAAATTAACAATAAGGTTATGACTATTTTTCTTAATGACACATTAAAAGATAATACAACTTATTCTTTATACCTAAATCAATGCATAAAAGATGTTAATGAAGGAAATATATTAAAAAAGCTTAAATATTTGTTTTCTACTTCTAGTAAAATAGATACCCTAAATATACAGGGTCAATTAATATCTGCTAGAACTTTAGAGCCAAAAAGTAATACATGGGTTTTCTTACATAAAGAAGAATTGACTGATAGCTTATGCTTTGTGTCAAAACCTCTTTATGTTGCAAAAAGTGATGAAGAGGGGTTATTTGTTTTTGATAATCTAAATATGGAAAAATATAAAATATTCTCACTCACAGGATTAGATTTTGTATATAATGAAGGTGATGAGGTTGGTTTTATAAACCAATTAATCAGTTCTACTAATGATAGTAATCTTATAATATATATGTCTGATCCATTATATGTACAAAAAAACAATACCAATCCAGACACAGTTTCTAAAG
This sequence comes from Flavobacteriales bacterium, assembly GCA_018675825.1. Classification (GTDB taxonomy): domain Bacteria; phylum Bacteroidota; class Bacteroidia; order Flavobacteriales; family BACL11. Next base: position 3,739 of record JABGXK010000299.1, read on the forward strand.
TAGATATTAACAGTAAATTAAATGGGAATATTCATATTAAAAGTAATCTTAATACAAATATTATTGTAACTCTTTACAAGGATGAGAAATTATTTAGACAAGCTTTCTTCACAAAAAGCCCATATACAATTAATGATATACAAGCAGGCGAGTATAAAGTTTCTTTAACAATTGATCAAAACAATAATCAAGTTTGGGATACTGGGAATTTTAGTTTACGAAAACAACCTGAAAAAATTTATCATTACAACCAACCAATAACTATCAGGGAAAATTGGGATTTAGAAGTTAAATGGAGTATTAGTGAATTGTAAAGTCATCTCGGTCTTGTAGGAAATTCATTTTTTTTCTTTTAGTTTTCATATCATCTAAATAAATTTCAATTTGTAAAACTTCTTCTTTATTTTCAGTAGATGAAAGAATCTGAGCTCCAAAAGCATCAAATACTGCAGAATGCCCATTACAAAAAATGCCATTTCCATCCTTTCCTATTCTGTTTAAGCCAATTGTATAGCATTGGTTTTCTATAGAGCGAGCTCTTAAAAGAGTATCCCATGCGTCAATTCTTTTTACAGGCCAATTTGCCACATAAATAAGAATATCATAGCCTATGTCATTTCTACTAAATACTGGGAAACGCAAATCATAACAAATAAGAGGACAAATTTTCCAACCTTCAATTTCTACTAACAATCTACCCTCTCCTTTTTCAATACTTTTCTCTTCTTTGAATAAGTGATGTTTATCATATGTATTTATATCCCCTTTTTTTGAAATCCAAACTAACCTATTATACACTTTGCCTTTTGCTATTACCATTAAACTTCCTGCAATAGCACATTTTTTTTGTTTAGATATTTTCTTCATCCAATTTACAGTTTTTCCATCCATTTTTTCTGCTAAATGTGTAGCTTTAATAGAAAAGGACGTATTGAACGTTTCAGGAAGTAAAATTATATCTGTATTTGAAATTTCAGAAATTAATCCTTCAAAATGAGAAAGGTTTTTATCTACATCTTCCCAAAAAAGATTAGATTGAATTAACGATATCTTTAGATTATTTTTCATTTTTTAAAATAACCTTTTTTTAAAATTATTTTTTTTGTTCTGAGCGTATTGTTGCAGAAATATATTCTCTATTCATTCTAGCAATATATTCTAAAGAAATACCCTTAGGACATTCAACTTCACATGCTCCAGTATTTGTACAGTTTCCAAATCCTTCTTTATCCATCTGATTAACCATATTTACTACACGTTCTTTTGCTTCTATCTCCCCTTGAGGTAAATATGAATATTGTGATACCTTGGCAGCAACAAAAAGCATAGCAGAAGAATTTTTACAAGTAGCAACACAAGCGGCGCATCCTATACATGAAGCGGCATCAAATGCTTTATCAGCATTAGCTTTAGGTATAGGAATAGCATTAGCATCTTGGGTTTTACCAGAAGTATTAACAGATACAAATCCTCCTGCCTGTTGTATTCTATCGAAAGAACTTCGATCTACAACTAGATCTTTTATTACTGGCATGGATTTTGATCTCCAAGGCTCAATATAAATTGTTTCTCCATCATTAAAAGAACGCATATGTAGCTGACATGTAGTTGTTCCTCT
>JABGXK010000300.1 GCA_018675825.1 Flavobacteriales bacterium
AAGAAAATGAATTTGTCTCTATAACTGTTAAAAAAGGTGGAGCTCCAAAGGGTAGTATGCATTCTGTTGATGCTATATCAGGAGGAACTATTACTTCAGATGGTGTCACAGAAATGATTTATGACCGTGTTCGTTGGTACCTTCCTTACTTAAATAAAAACAAACCAGCTATAAACAAACCAGTTATAAATGACACAGTTGTAAATGATACTATAATAAATATTAATTTAATTTCTAAAGTTGATGAGTAAAAAAGCTTTATTTTCAAAAAAGGATAAATTATTATTAACTGATCCACTGGACGATAATAATCCAGTTACTGTTCAAGTTCTTGGCATCTGTTCTGCTTTAGCTATTACTGTGCAATTAAAACCTGCGATAGTTATGGCTATATCAGTTTTATTTGTTTTATCAGTTGCAAATGTTATTGTTTCTTTAATGAGAAATCTAATTCCTTCAAGAATTAGAATTATTGTTCAGTTAGTGGTAATAGCTACATTAGTTATTTTAGTTGATGAAGTTTTAAAAGCTTTCGTTTACGATGTAAGTAAAGAATTGTCAGTTTTTGTTGGATTAATTATTACAAATTGTATCATCATGGGTAGACTTGAGGCTTTTGCTATGGCTAATTCCCCTTGGGAATCTTTTCTAGATGGTTTAGGTAATTCATTTGGTTATGGGTGGATACTGGTAGCAGTAGCTTTTTTTAGAGAGTTACTTGGATCTGGAACATTATATGGTATTCCAGTTCTAGAGAAATTAGGCGTATATGATCATGGCTATGAAAATAATGGAATGATGATTTTACCACCAATGGCATTAGTTACAGTTGGTATTATCATCTGGATTCAAAGAAAGAAAAATAAAAAATTAATAGAATCAAATTAATATTATGCAGGATTTAGCAAATATTTTTATTAAATCAATTTTTATTGATAATATGGTTTTTGCATATTTCTTAGGAATGTGCTCTTATTTAGCAATTTCCAAAACAGTAAAGACTTCAGTAGGTCTTGGTTTTGCCGTTATTTTTGTTTTAGTAGTTACTGTACCGATAAATTACTTATTAGTAAATTTTGTTCTTGATAGGGGAGCATTAGTTTGGTTACATGAATCTTTTCATGATGTTGATTTAAGCTTCTTATCCTTTATTATGTTTATTGCTGTTATTGCAGCAATGGTGCAGCTTGTTGAGATGATAGTTGAAAAATTTTCTCCTGCTTTATATAGTTCTCTAGGTATCTTTCTACCACTTATAGCTGTTAATTGTGCTATATTAGGTGGTTCTCTTTTTATGCAAGAAAGAGCATATATTGATATTACTGAAGCAACTGTTTTTGGGCTAGGTTCTGGAATTGGTTGGTTTTTAGCTATTGTTGGCATTGCTGCTATAAGAGAAAAAATTAGATATTCTAATGTCCCTCCTGCGTTAAGAGGTCTTGGAATTACATTTATTATTACAGGATTAATGGGTATAGCATTTATGAGTTTTATGGGAATTAAACTATAATTTATATGATTTTATTAAGTACATTAACAATAACAAGTAGTATTGTAGTTTTTTTACTATTAATTTTACCTCTTGTGACTTTGTTACTTTTCGTTAAGACTAAACTTTCTCCATCTGGTAAGATTAAGATAATGATTAATGGAGAGAAAGAAATTGTAGTAGATGGTGGTAGTACTTTACTTTCAACTTTAAGTAATGAAGGTATTTTTCTACCATCAGCTTGTGGAGGAGGTGGTACTTGTATTCAATGTACTTGCCAAGTTAATTCTGGAGGAGGAGGTATTTTACCTACTGAAGAACCTCATTTTTCAAGAAAGAAAATTGCTGAAAATTATAGATTAGGTTGTCAGGTAAAGGTTAAGGAAGATATGGATATTACTATTCCAGAAGAGATTTTTGGTGTAAAAGAATGGGAAGCAACAGTTGTCTCAAATTATAATGTTGCTACATATATTAAAGAGTTTATTGTTGAGCTTCCTAAAGATATGGATTATATTGCTGGTGGTTATATTCAAATTAATATACCTGAATGCGAAGTTAAATACTCAGAAATGGATATCACTGCTCATCCTCAAGATCATCCAGGAGAACCAGAAAAATTTGAAAAGGTTTGGGCTGAAGGTAATTATGCTTTAAGACATCTTGTTATGAAAAATGAAGAAGAAATTGTTAGAGCTTATTCTATGGCTTCTTATCCTGCTGAAGGTAAAAAAGTAATGTTAAATGTTAGAGTTGCGGCTCCTCCATGGGATCGAGATAAAAATACTTGGGCAGATATAAATCCCGGTATTGCTTCATCATATATTTTTGGTTTAAAGGGTGGTGATAAAATCTCTATTTCTGGGCCTTATGGAGATTTTTTTATTAATGATACTGATGCTGAGATGCTTTATATAGGTGGAGGGGCAGGAATGGCTCCTATGCGGTCACATTTATATGAATTATTTAAAACTCTTAAAACTGGTAGAAAAGTAACTTTTTGGTATGGAGGTAGATCAAGAGCAGAACTCTTTTATATTCATTATTTTAGAGATTTAGAAAGAGATTTTCCAAATTTTAAATTTCACTTAGTTCTATCTGATGCACTACCTGAAGATAATTGGGTAGAAAAAAAGAATCTTGATGATCCTGATGGGGATGGGTTTACTGGATTTGTTCATCAAGTTGTTATTGATAAATTTTTATCAAATCATGAAACCCCTGAAGATATAGAATTGTATTTCTGTGGTCCTCCTCTAATGAATCAAGCAGTAATTAAAATGGCAGAAGATTGGGGTATCCCTGATGAAAATGTTCGTTGGGATGATTTTGGTGGTTAGATAATAACTTTATAAGAGGATTTTATTTTTATAGTATTGTGTTAATTTAATGCATTCTAAAGCTTCTTCCACATCATGAACTCTTAATATATTTGCTCCATTTAATAAACCGATTGTATTTATTATACTTGTACCATTTAATGATTCTTGAGGTGTTGTTTTAAGTAATTGATATATCATAGATTTTCTAGAAACTCCAATTAGTAATGGTAATTTAAATTTTTGAAATTCTGTAAGATTATTTAGAATTTCATAGTTATGTTCTATTGTTTTTCCAAACCCAAAACCAGGATCTATAATAATTTTATTGAATCCTTTTTTATTTAATAGTAGAATTTTTTTATTAAAGAAATCGGTTATTTCAGTTATTACATTTTCATATGATGGGTTGATTTGCATAGTCAAGCTATTACCTTGCATATGCATCATGATATATGGTACATTTAATTCTACTATAGTATCAAGCATTTTATTATCGTATTCACCAGCTGATATATCGTTGATCATATCAGCTCCATTTTTAATAGATTCCCTTGCTACATTAGAGTTACATGTATCTATTGATATTAGTAATTTTTTTGATTGATTTTTAATTATTTCAATAGCTGGTATAATTTTTTTTAGTTCTTCTGATTCAGATATTGAAATAGATCCTGGTCTAGAAGAGCAAGCCCCAATATCTATTATCTTAGCGCCAAGTTTCTCAATCTTAATACATTGTTTAGTAATATTCTCTTTTGTTAAATAGTTCCCTCCATCATAAAATGAATCTGAAGTAAGATTAAGTATTCCCATAACAATTGGTGTTGAAAAATCTGTTAAATTCCCTTTTTGTTTTATTTTTTTTGACAATTTAAATGCTTTATATTTAACCTTTATTAAAACCTTATACCTATATGAATAACACTGTTCTTGAATATGATTCAATAATAAAAAAATGTGAGGACATTTTTGCAAAAAAAATGAAAGATTATGGTAGTGCCTGGAGAATTCTTAGAATTAGCTCATTAACCGATCAGATTTTTATTAAAGCACAAAGAATTAGAAATATTGAGAGTAAAGGAACACATAAGATAGATGAAGGTGTTATTAATGAGTTTATAGGCATTGTTAATTATTCTGTTATAGGACTAATTCAAATAGACTTAGGTGTCTCTGAACAACCAGAAGATCTTGATTATAATACAGTTATTAATATGTTTAAGAAACATATCTTATCATCGAAAGATTTAATGATAAATAAAAATCATGATTATGGTGAAGCTTGGAGAGATATGAGGGTAAGCTCATTAACTGACCTTATACTTCAAAAATTATTGAGGGTTAAACAGATTGAAGATAATAATGGTAGCACCCTAATTTCAGAAGGTGTTGATGCAAACTATTTAGATATGCTAAATTATTCAGTTTTCGCACTTATTAAATTAAATAAATCATAATATTATGAAGAATATTTTCCTTTCGGATAAAGAGTTAAATAATCTTCATAATACTATGAAGATTATTTTAGTCTTTACTCGACTATTAATTTCTGCATTATTTTTTCTATCTGCTATAGCGAAGCTTTATAAGCCTGCTATAGTTGGGATTTTAAATTTTGAAGAAAGTCAGTTAATTCCTATGGGATTTAGTTCTGATATTGCTCCGATTTTTTCTAGGTTAATTATTGGATTTGAGTTTTTTATTGCATTTGCTATTTTACAATCAAATTATATTAAAAAATTAGTAATTCCATCAACTGTTATTTTATTAACTATTTTTAGTATTGATCTATCTATTGATATTTTTAGTGGTAATAGTGAGAATTGTGGTTGTTTTGGTGAATTAATTCCAATGACTCCAATACAAGCTCTCATTAAAAATATCATTACTCTAGGTGCCTTATTTTTTATATATATGTTTGTAAAGGATAAAAAGAATAGTAACTTTTTATTATTATTAAATGGCTTTCTTATTATAGCTCTTTTAATGTTTGCTTTAATTCCAATATCTAATAATATTAAAAATACAAATAATGATTTTTTGTCGCATGTTAACTCAGAAGAGTTTTCTAATTTAGAAGATAAAAAAATACTTTGTTTTTTTGATGCTGGCTGTGAACATTGTCAAGATGCAGCTAAAGATTTAGATTCAATTTCACTAATAGTAAATAATTTTCCAAAGGTTCATATTATTTTTTCAGACTCGGAAAAAGATAATATTAAAAATTTCTTTGATTTTGTTGGGAGAGAATTTCCCTATCAGATTATGCCTTATGATAATTGGGAAACACCTGAAATAGATAGTTATTCCGAAATTACTTTTCCTCTTTATGATAATCCAGTTGTCATTCTTTATGATGGAGTTAAGCAAGTTAGATTATTTGACGGTTATGGGAGTAATAAATTTAAAGCTGATCAATTAAGAAGGATGTTAGAATAATATATATTTTGCTTAATTATATAATAAAGAAAGTTTTTTATTCCATTTTAGTAATCTATGGAGTTCTCACAGTTGTATTTTTTTTATTTCATGTTCTTCCTGGTGATCCTGCAAGGATGATGTTAGACAAAAGAGAGGATTCAAAACAGTTAGAACTTATTAAGCATAAGTATGGTTTTGATAAGCCTTTGTATCTTCAATATTTTTATTATTTAAATGATGTTTCTTTCTTATCAATTCATGATTATAAAAATGAAGATGCTTTTACATATTTAGATGATAATAAATATACTGCTAATAGTATATTAAATATTGATGACTACTCAATTGTTCTTAAGGTTCCTTACTTAAGAACTTCATTTGTAAAATCAGATCTTAAGGTGTCATCAATTATTATATCTACTTTTCCTAGTACTTTTCTATTAGCTTTCTTAGCGATTATATTTGCTCTAATATTTGGTCTTATTTTTGGAGTTATTGCAGCTCTTAACAAGAATAAATTGATTGATAGATTTATACTTTATTTTTCAGTAATGGGTATGGCTCTCCCTTCTTTTTTTAGTGCTATTTTGATAGCTTGGATATTTGGATATATATTGCATTCATATACAGGATTATCAATGACTGGTAGTTTATTTGAGATTGATGATTATGGTATTAGTAGAACTATGAATTTGAAAAATATTATTCTGCCCGCTATTACTTTAGGAATAAGACCTTTATCTGTTATTATTCAGTTATGTAGGAACTCACTATTAGATGTTTTGTCAATGGATTATATTCGTACTGCTAAAGCAAAGGGTTTAAATAGTTTTTTTGTTGTTTTCAAGCATGCTCTTAGAAATTCTTTAAACCCTGTAATTACTGCAGTCTCAGGATGGTTTGCATCTTTATTAGCTGGCGCTGTGTTTGTAGAATATATTTTTGCTTGGAACGGATTAGGTAAAGAGATTGTTGATGCTCTAAATAACATGGATCTTCCAGTTGTAATGGGTGCAGTTATTTTTATATCATTGATATTTGTTATTATTAATATATTAGTTGACTTAATTTATGCGTATGTAGATCCTCGCATTAGAATAGAATAAAATTATGAGAAAAAAAATAGTAGTTGGTAATTGGAAAATGAATCTCAGTAGAAAAGAAGCTGATGATTTAGTTCGTGAAATTTCGCAATCAACATCTCTTGATAATAACACAGAGATTGTTTTTGCTCCTCCGTTTATATATTTAGATTCAGTATCTTCAGTCTGTTTAAATAGACAGTTTTTTTCTACTGCTGCTCAAAATTGTAGTAGCTATAGTAATGGTGCCTATACTGGTGAAATATCTGCACAGATGATAGATTCTTTGGAAGTTAAATATGTTATTATAGGACACTCTGAAAGAAGACAGAATTTTAATGAAACAGATAAAGTTCTCAATCTAAAAATGAATCAAGCTTTAAAAAACAATCTTAATGTTATTTTTTGTTGTGGAGAGGATATCAATCAAAGAGAAGCTAATCAACATTTTGATATTATTGAGAAACAACTTTCTTCTACTATTTTTAAACTTGATATACATAATTTTAAAGATATAATCATCGCTTATGAGCCAATTTGGGCAATTGGAACAGGAAAAACTGCTAGTTCTGATCAAGCCCAAGAGATGCACTCTTTTATTAGATCTTTAATTGACAAAAGATATGATAATAAAACTGGCTCTTTAACTTTATTACTGTATGGAGGTAGTTGTAATGCTAGTAATGCTTATGAACTTTTTTCTAAAGAAGATATTGATGGAGGTTTGATTGGTGGCGCTTCTTTAAATTCCAGTGATTTTATCTCTATAATTAAATCTTTTTAATGGAATATACTGAGTTAAATATTAGACTTAAAGATATTGATCCATTTTCCGAAATTATAATTGCTAGATTAAATGAAATAGATTTTGAGACATTTGAAGAAGATACTAATGGTGTTAAATGTTATATACAATCAAAATTGTTTAATAAAAATAAGATTGATTCTGTTTTAGCTGAAATTGTAACACAAACTTCATTACAATATTCTATTAATAAAATTCCTCAAAAGAATTGGAATTTAGAATGGGAGAAGAACTTTAAACCTGTTAGAATAAATTCAAGATGTATAATTCGCGCAGATTTTCATCCTCCTTATTTTAATATTGAAGATGAGATTATTATTACACCAAATATGTCTTTTGGAACTGGTCATCATGAGACAACATATCTAATGATTAATGAGTTATATAATATAGATTTGATAAATAAAAGGGTTTTAGATATGGGATGTGGGACTGGTGTCTTATCTATTATTTCTTCTAAAAGAGGTGCTGAGAAGATTGTTGCAATAGATATTGATGAATGGGCTTATAAAAATTCAATTGAAAACTCAAAGCTTAATAATATAAATAATACAAAGTTTATTTTTGGAGATATCGATAAGCTTAACGGATTAACTTTTAATGTTATACTAGCTAATATTAATAGAAATATCATTTTAAGAGATCTTCATATATATTACAGATCTTTATCTCTAAATGGCGATCTTCTTGTTAGTGGCTTTTTATTTGATGATATTAATTTAATTTTAGAAGTTGCTAAAAAGCTAGGATTTAGTTTAATAAATAAAAAAAACAAAAATCAATGGTATATGTTGCGTTTAAGAAAATAAGATTATTTCTTATTTTAGTATCTATTTTATGTTCTGTTTCTGTATATACACAGAATAAGATCAGTGTTTTTTCTGATGATTATAACACCTATCTTGATGAATTAGATATATTTATGAATTCATCAGGTAATTCAAATTTAAAAGATAGTTACAAGAAATTTAGAAGAATATCATCAGCCAATAATTTTACTAAAGATCAAGAACAGATTATTATTAGTTTATCTAATAAGATGCTTGATAAAAGACTACGGCCTGCACCTCATTTTAATCAATTTTTACTATCTCTTTCTTCTTTAAAGAATGATCCTGTTAATGATTTAAAAATTGATAATTGGCTTTCTATAACCTCAGTAGTTATTGAAGATTTCTCAACCAAGAAATTATTAATGTTTTTTTATTTTTCTATTGACCTATTAGATAATAATATCCTTAGATCTACTAAAACCACAACATGGAAAGCATCTTCGAGTGAATATTTATTTCAAATTGATGATAATGGGCCATATATTGCTTTTTCAAATTTTTCTGATTTTACATGTCACTCAAATGGTAATAACTTATCTGTTTTTGGAACTAATGGAAATTATTTTCCATTTATTAATAAATGGGTTGGTCATGGTGGTTCAATGAATTGGACTCATAAGGGTATGAGTGCTGATTCTGTTTATGTAAATCTAAAAAAATATAATATTGATACTCGAACTACATCTATTAAAGCAGATTCTGTTTCTTTCTTTAATAAGTATATGTTTGAAAAACCAATGCTTGGTATTTTTAGTGATAAAATAACCAAAGGTAAACAGGGGGATAATTATCCAAAGTTTGTTTCTTATTCTAAGGATTTAATTATAAAAGATATTTATCCAAATGTTGATTATAAAGGAGGTTATAAGTTACAAGGAAACGATTTCATTGCTGATGGTGGTAAATATGCTGAAGCTAAAATTGTTTTTAATAATAATGGTAAAGTTTTATTTGTTGCTAATGCAAATAAGTTTCTTTTAGGAGGTGATAAAATTATATCTAAGCAAGTAGGGATCAAGATATATTTTGATAATGATTCCTTGTATCACTCAAACCTAAAATTTTCATATAATAATCTAAATAGAAAGTTAAAATTATCAAAGAATGGAAGATCAATATCTCCAATGTTAAATACTTATCATAAATTAAATATGGAGTTTGAATTGTTAGAATGGGAGATCGATGAGAATATCATAACCTTTGGTTCTTTACCTGGAACTTCTCAATCTCAAGTGAATTTTGAATCTGTAGATATGTATCTTGAAAGTAGATTTGATGCGTTACAGGGAATTGATGCTATTCATCCATTAATTTTAATTGAGAAATATGTAAATGAGAAGGAAGAGGATCAGTTTTTTGTTGAGGATTTTGCTCGTTATACTAAGTTTCCTTTAGTTCAAATCCAACATTATTTAATGGATCTAGCTAATAAAGGTTTTATTTTTTATGATTTTGGAGAAGAACGTATAACAGTATTACCTAGCTTATCAAGATATGTACTAGCCAAATCAAAGCAAGGAGACTATGATGTAATACAATTTAATTCTAAGGTTAGTGGTAATTCTCTTGTTATTGTAAATTCAGTATTAAATATTGAGTCTAAGGATTTAATAATTAGAGGTATTGATCAAATTGCTGTTAGTGATTCTCAAAAAGTAGCATTCTACCCTAGAGGAGGTGAGGTGAAGATCTTAAAGAATAGAGATTTTATATTTAATGGTAGAATATTTGCTGGAAATGGACGAGTTAATTTATATGGCAGCGATTTTCAATTCAAATATGATGATTTTAAGGTTAATCTTAAACAAATAGATTCTGTTCAGTTATCAGTTCCCTTAAAACCACTTCAATTGGATTTTTATGATAATCCATTATTAACAAGAATTAAAACAGTTATTGAAGCTGTTACTGGTGAATTAATTATTGATCATCCATCAAATAAATCAGGATTAAGAAAAGATAGCTTTCCACAATTCCCAATTTTTAAGAGTTTTAATGATTCATATGTTTATTATGATAATCCTAAAATCTTTGATGGTGTATATCAAAGAGATCAATTTTCATTCCATTTAGAACCATTTGAGATTGATAGTTTAGAGAATTATAATGGAAATGGATTGTGGTTTGCAGGAACATTTAAATCATCAGATATTTTTC
>JABGXK010000301.1 GCA_018675825.1 Flavobacteriales bacterium
AAGAAACTTAAGTCATCTGATTCACCCGAAATAAAACCATCTTGAGATGATGCTATATATAGTATTAAGTTATTATTCATTTTGTAAATATATAAAATCCACTCAATTGAGGGGGTTTCTTTTTGGTGGACCTCTCGGTCCCAGTTTCGAACTTTTTTAGAGAATTATTTAGTAATTTAGCAAAATGAATAAGGTCATTATAGTCTTTTGTTTTTGTTTGTTTTCTAAATTATCTATTTCGCAAACATATTTCCCTCCAAATAATTCAACTCTATGGGATACTATTTCACATGTAAATCTTAATTGGTGCCAAAACAAGATTGACAGTTTATATAGCTTTTTAGATACTAATAATACAAAGTCTTTTATTTTATTAAAGAATGGAAAGATAGTTTTAGAGAAATATTTTAATGGTCATTCTGATACATCTAATTGGTATTGGGCGTCAGCTGGTAAGACAATAACATCATTTCTTGTTGGTATGGCACAAGAAGAAGGGTATTTAGAGGTTACAGATACTACTTCTGATTATCTTGGCGATGGTTGGACAAACTGTAATCTAATTCAAGAAGAGAAAATTACAATCTGGAATCAACTTACTATGACAACTGGTTTAGATGACAATGTTTCTTTTGATTGTACAAATGATACGTGTTTAGAATATCTTTCTGATCCAGGCATAAGATGGGCTTATCATAATGCCCCTTATACACTGTTGAGACCAGTGATAGAAAATGCAACTGGTCAAGGAATTAATCTTTATGCTTATCAAAAACTTTTAAATCCCATAGGAATGAATGGAGCATTCCTTTATAGTGGGTATAATAATATATTTAATAGCACAGCAAGAAGTATGGCTCGATTTGGGTTATTAATTCTGAATAATGGAAAGTGGGATGGAAATCAAATAATGTCTGATGCTAATTATTTTAATCAGATGTTAAATACTTCTCAAATGCTTAATGAATCTTACGGTTACTTGTGGTGGTTAAATGGCAAATCAAGTTCTATGCTTCCAGGCAGTCAATTTGTTTTTAATGGTGATATTACTCCAAATGCTCCAGATGATTTAGTTTCTGCATTAGGTAAAAATGGACAAATAATTAATGTAGTTCCATCAGAAAATTTAGTTTGGATTAGAATGGGAGAAGCTCCTGATAGTTCTCTTGTGCCACATAACTTTAATATAGCGATATGGAATTATATTAATGATTTGCCTTGTTCAACTTTATCCATAGACGATTATACAGGAAAAGATACAAGGAAATTAATTGAGATAGTTGATGTTTTAGGAAGAAAAAGTGGAAAGTTAAAAAATCAACCTCTTTTTTACATCTATGATGATGGAACAGTAGAGAAAAGAATAATTCTTGAATAAATAAAAACCCACTCTATTGAGTGGGTTTCTTTTTGGTGGGCCTTTCGGATCTCGAATTCAAATTTAATATTTTATAAAATAAGAGATTACTCAGATAATCAAATTAATTTCTTAAGTTTGATTTAGTAGATTGATTAGCGGTGCAAAATGTGGTGCAATTTTTAGTTTTAGAGCTTACTGTAATCTAGTGAAATGAGTGTGGGTTGTAATCCTGCTACCCTTACTTTTTCTATTTCTTATGCTTAGCATAGAAATCCCTCTTTATTTCCTTTTCTTTGTATTATGAAAAAGATAATTCTATTATTAATTACACTAATAACAATTGTAAATGTTAGTTATGCTTCTTTTCCTGTATTAGAAAACATACAACAAGATATTGTTAAATACTCTGAGATAACTACTTTTTCTGATCCTGAAGATGGTATTTATTCTTTTTTAGGTTTTGTAGTAGGATTTTTAAGTATTTTAGGATATTTTTTACCACTATTATTATTGTTTTCGCCTAACAAAGCGTTTCGAAGAGGGATTTATGTTGGATTATTAACTATGGTCATTTTAATTGTTGGGATTCTTACTTGGTTCATTGCTAGTGGCGGTGAGCTTACCATTATGTGATTAATTCTATTATATACTAATACATCCCGATTAAATATACCTATAGTTCCAATTTTGCCCGTTTTTTCGTTATAGGCCATCACCGATTTTTAGTACTTTTTTTTTAAGATTTGTATAGCCCCTATCAGGTAAAAAAGTAAAGTTCCGTCCAGACCGCAAAAATAAAAGCTAAACCCTTATAATTCAATAGATTATGAGTTTTTCTTAGTTAGGTTGGGCATATAGTTGGACACTTTTGATTATTTTATTTTAGTGGTCATTACGGTCCTTATTTCTAACTTTTTTGAGAAGCTATGTATAGCATAATATTTTTTTTATAAATACTTATTTTTGCTGAATGAAAAATTTATATCTAATATCTGTATTTGTTATTAGTATATTTTTTGTGTCTTGTAAAAAACATGTTACTACTTATGAGATTTTAAAGAATTCGCAGGAAGTGTATAGTAATTTGGAATGTTTGAGCGTTGAGTCTAGCCTTGATTTCAAATGGTTATCTGATCTAGATACATCTCATTATTACAAAAAAATATATTGGATTAAGAACTCTAATGATACTTTGTATGGAGTAGATGTTTTGTCTGAAGATTCTTTTGGAATAAAACTATATCGCCATACCCATGATAGTGTATATACTTTTACCCTTAAAAAGAAAGATAGCACTTATAATGAAGAGGTGTATATTGGATGGCAGACAGAGCGTATGAGCTTGTCACAAGCTATTAATGCTTATAAAAACATTGATAATGACACAATTATTAAAACAAGATTAGAGGATGAGAAAGTAGATAATAAGAGTTGTTATGTAGTTCAGTTTGACTATCCAGATGAGGGCAACGATAAAGATCATTGGATAAGATTCTACATTGATAAAGATTCTTTTCTTCCATTACGAATAGAAAGACATATTTTTCTAGTTGATTTAAACTCTTATGAATATACTAACTTAGAGGTTAAGATTTTATCCTTTGAGGAAAAGGAAATTTTAGGTAAGATTCAGAACTTTGAGATTCCATCATATTTTAATTATAAAAAGAAAGAACCTTGGGTTATGCCAGAATTACTAGAGATAGGATCAGAACTCCCTAATTTTACAGGATTATTAGTAGGAGGAGATAGTGTGGTTATTTCTGATTATATAGGTCATTTTCTGATCTTGGACTTTTGGTATATAGGTTGTTATTATTGTGTTAAGGCCATGCCTTTTATGGAAAAGCTGAAAGAATATTATGGTGATAAGATTACTATTTTAGGAATAAACAATAATGACAAAAACATAGAGCAGTTAAAAGAATTTATTCAATTTAAAGAAGTAACTTACTCAACAATTATTGTTGATCAATCTGTTCCAAGAGATTTGTTTAACATTTACGGTTTCCCTACTATGTGTTTTGTAAATGAAGAGGGAGTTATAGTTGAATATAAATCTGGTTATCGAGATTCATTAGACTATCACTTAATACCAATAATTGATAGTTTATTAAGTTTAGAATAATTATTAGTTAAGTAAAAAACTACTCAATTGAGTGGGTTTATTTTTGTTGGGCTTATTGGTCCTTATTTCGAACTTTTTTATCAGTTTATTTAATAAGTTTGCAATGTGAAGAAAATCTTAAAGTATAATTTAAAAAGATGGAGTTTAGCACATCGATATTATAGAATAACTCGTTTTTATTCATTTTTAAAAAATACTGCTTATCAAGCATTTTTTGTGATAGTAATCTTTGTGTTATTATTAATGGTTGTTAATTATTTTATGAATATTAATTTATTGATTGAACATATTCTTGTAACGTATTCTCCAAAAATAGTTATCTTATTTTTTTTAATTTCAGAATCAATTTTAGGTTTAATTCCTCCTGAAATATTTATATTGTGGTCAGCAAAATCAGGTTCTACTCTTTTATTTTTATTTATTCTAGCAACAGCATCATATATAGGTGGGGTTTTGTCTTACTTTATTGGTATGCGTATATCTTTGATGCCAGCTGTCAGAAAACATGTTGAACGAAAAATAAAACAGCATATTATTAATTTACGTAAATGGGGCGGTCTTTTTATAGTTTTGGGAGCTATATTTCCAATTCCCCATGCAATAGTAAGTATTGGAGCTGGCTTAATTGATTATAAGTTTAAATATTATTTGTTATGGTCACTCTTCCGATATTTGAGATTTGTAATTTACTATATTCTTATCTTACAGGTATTATAATCTTTGGTTAATTATAGATAGAGATAATGAAGTTAATAATTTAACTGTCCGATTTGATCATTAATGGGAAGAAAATTTTCCATCTGTACGTTTGATTTTCAATATTCAATGACTGCTGAAAGTGAAATATACACAATGGGGTCTACATTATTTATAAAATAACAACAAACTAAAATGAAAAAAATACTACTCATATTACTTTGCTTGCCTGTTTGTGTGTGATAGGCCATCAACGATTACCACAGAATTCCCTTTTAAGATTTAGACCACCTCTCCCCATTTAATTAGTCTTAAAATTGATCAAAAACCAATCTTTTTGTACTTTTACACAAGTAAAATTATCCTTATGAAACGAATATTTATCTTTTTATTTTTCTTTTTATCAATTTTTAGTAATGCCCAAAATTGGGAATCTTTTACCGATTCAATTGGTACTTTTTCATCTCCTCGCTCATCTGATCTTAATGGAGATGGAATTATGGATATAGTTATTGGAGGTGGAACAGATAGCTTGTTTAGCAATAATGGGGTAATGGCTTATAACGGAGTTGATGGCTCATTACTTTGGAATAGGTCATCTCGTGATGAACTATTTGGTAGTGCAATTTTTCAGGATTTAAATTCAGATGGAATTAATGATGTAATTATTTCTGGTCGTGCTGCTCAATTACTTGCAATTGATGGATCAAATGGTGCATTACTTTGGGATTTCTTTCCGTTTGGTACTAATCCTTCTGATAGTGGTTTTTATAACTTTTATAATCCTCAATTTATTGATGATGTTGATGGAGATTCATATGATGATATACTTGTTTCAAATGGTGGAGATCATTCTGCCCCCTCTTTTCAATCTAATAGACCCCCTGGTCATTTAATGATAATTAGTGCTCAAAATGGAAATATAATTCAAAAAGCAGTTGTTCCTGATAGTTCAGAGATTTATTGTTCTCCTTTAGTTGCTGATTTAAAAAATGATGGAGATCAATGGGTTTTATATGGTACTGGAGGTGAAAATTATGGCGGAAACTTTTATGCAGTTTTATTAAGTGATTTACTACTTGGAGATATTTCTAGTTCTATTATACTTGATACAGATTTAAATAAAGGTTTTATTGCACCTGCTGCAATCCACCAAACAAGTTCTGGATCTTATGATATTATTATTCAATCATATGATGGATTAATAACAAAAATTGATGGGCAAACATTTTCACCAATATGGACCTATCAAAAATCAGGTACTGAATCTAGTGCAGAGCCAGTTATTGGAAATTTTACAGGTGATTTAACTCCTGATATATTGCTAGTATTATTTAATGGATTTGCACCTGCATTTAATGATTATTTTCAAGTTATGCTTGATGGACAAGATGGTTCAGTTCAATTTATTGATAGCTTAGGAGATATAAATTTTGCGTCAGCAAATGCAGTAGACCTAAATAATGATGGTAGAGATGAAGGAGTCTTTTCTATCACTTATTTTGATAATGGATACTTTACAAATAAAGTTCAATCAATTGATTTTAATAATGACACTATCATTCTACTTGATCAAGTTAGAACAGGAGTAAATATTGCTTCTACACCTTTAATTACTGATTTAGATAATAATGGTTTTTTAGATTTAGTTTATTCAGTTAAAGAAGATAGTTTAAACCCTATGGGTTTGAATGGAATAAATATTTATCGACATGAATTGAATTCTATTATACCTAATTCTGGAATTGCTTGGGGAAGTTATTTAGGAACAAATATGGATGGCGCTTATAATTCTGATCTTACACCGTGCTGGTTTGGTACAATAATCTCTAGCTTTAATAGGATTTTTCCATCTTGTAATGGTTCTTCTGATGGAAGTATAAGTTTAAATCTTGTTGGAACACTACCGTATACTTATTTATGGTCTAATCAAAGTACAGATTCAAGTATTAATAATCTAAATGCAGGTACATATTGGGTACAGGTAACTGATTCGACAGGTTGTTATGAATTAATTTCAATAAATTTACCTGATCCCTATGCTCTCATGTTTGGAGAAATTATTCCACCCTGTCTTGGAGATACTAATGGTACTGCTACTGTAGTTTCATCAGGATGTCCATGTATGTTTACACTTTGTACTTTTTTATGGGATAATGGTGTAACCTCAAGTACAAATTTATCTTTATCTTCTGGCTGGCATAGTGTTGCCATTACTCATGCCAGTGGTTGTGTTGTTGTTGATTCAGTTTTTATTCCATTTGCATACAATGGAGGAATGAGTTCGCATACTGCTTGTGATTCATATGATTGGGATGGTGTGACATATGATTCAACAGGCGTGTATACAAATGTTTATACTGATGTTAATGGTTGTGATAGTACAGAGACTTTAGATCTTACTATAAATAATAGTTCATCATCAACAGCAAGTGCAACGGCCTGTTATTCATATGATTGGAATGGTATGACATATGATTCAATAGGAATATACACATGGATTGGTGTAAATGCTTCTGGCTGTGATAGTGCAGTGACTTTAGATCTTACTATAAATAATGGTTCATCATCAACAGTGATAGTTAGTTCATGTGATTCTTATGATTGGGATGGCATGACATATGATTCAACAGGAATGTATACAAAATTATATACTGATGTTAATGGTTGTGATAGTACAGTGACTTTAGATCTTATAATTAACTACAGCTCATCATCAATAGTTACTGTTTCGGTATGTGATACATCTTTCTTATGGGATGGCATGACATATGATTCAACAGGAATGTATACTAATATTTATACAGCTCTGAATGGCTGTGACAGCACAGTTTCTTTAGATCTTACTATAAATAATAGTTTATCATCAACAGTAACAGTTACAACTTGTGATTCATTTTATTGGGACGGCGTGACATATGATTCAACAGGAATGTATACAAATTTATATACTGATGTTAATGGTTGTGATAGTACAGTGACTTTAGATCTTATTATAAATAATAGTTCATCATCAACAGTTATAGTTAGTTCTTGTGATTCATATGATTGGGATGGTATGACTTATGATTCAACAGGCATGTATACTAACATATATTCAAATTCTCAAGGGTGTGATAGTACACACACACTTAATTTAACAATCAACACTTCAGATACAACAATGATTTCTGTAATATCTTGTGAATCATATTTGTGGAATGGAGCAATATTTGATAGTAGTGGAGTTTATAACTTTATTTTCCCTAATTCCTTAGGATGTGATAGTTTAGTTTATCTTAACCTTTCAGTTATAAATACTGTCGTTGAAATTGTCTCAACAAACAATAATCTTATTGTAAATCCAATTTCAGGAAGTTCTCCTTTTAGTTATGTATGGAATACTGGTGAGAACACTGAACAAATTACCCCAAATATCAATGGTCAATATTGGGTTATCGTTACAGATAATAGTGGGTGTTTTTCAGATACCGTTTTTTATAATGTTACATGGGTTCCTTCAAGTCTAAGTAATTTAAACATTCACAGATTAAATGTATATCCAAATCCATCTAACGATAATTTTTACATTTTATTTGAAAGTATAGTAAATCAAAATATTATAGTTAAGATTATAAATATTGTAGGAGCTGAAGTATATAGAGAAGATAGAAAAGAGTTTATTGGGGAGTATGCTAAACAAATCAGCTTAGAGAATTTTGGTAAAGGAATCTATTTCCTTGAGTTAGAGACCAGTACTGGAATAATAAATAAGAAACTTATTCTACATTAAAGTCCCGTCCAGACCGCAACAATAAAAGATAAACCCTTGTAATCCAATAGATTATGAGGGTTTTTTAATTCTGTTTAACAGTATGTTTAACAGTTTTGACTAGTTTTCTTCGTCTGTTCCTGTGAAATTGATAGTTACTTC
>JABGXK010000032.1 GCA_018675825.1 Flavobacteriales bacterium
ATTATTTGTTTAACAGCATCTCTTCCTTGACCAAGCTTAGTATCATTATAACTAAACCAAGAACCACTTTTATTAACTACATCTAGATCAACAGCTTTATCTAAAACCTCACCTGATCTAGAAATACCTTTACCAAACATAATATCAAATTCCACCTTCTTAAATGGAGGAGCAACTTTATTTTTCACAACTTTTACTCGTGTTCTATTACCTATAATATCTTCTCCATTCTTGATTGCACCAATTCTTCTAATATCTAAACGGATAGAAGAATAAAATTTCAATGCATTCCCACCAGTAGTTGTCTCTGGGTTACCAAACATTACACCAATTTTCATTCTAATTTGATTAATAAACATACAAGTACAACCAGTTTTACTAATTGTAGCTGTTAGTTTTCTCAAGGCCTGTGACATTAGACGAGCATGTAAACCCATCTTTGAATCACCCATTTCTCCCTCAATTTCAGATTTTGGAGTTAATGCAGCAACAGAATCAATCACAACTAAATCTACAGCACCAGAACTTATCAAATGATCAGCAATTTCTAGGGCCTGCTCACCATTATCTGGCTGAGATATTAAAAGATTATCTGTATCTACTCCTAAAACAGCAGCATAAGCAGCATCAAATGCATGTTCAGCATCAATAAATGCTGCTATACCACCCTGTTTTTGAACTTCTGCAATTGCATGAATAGTTAAAGTAGTTTTACCAGATGATTCTGGCCCATAAATCTCTATAACCCTTCCTCTAGGGTAGCCACCTACACCTAAGGCTAAATCTAGGCCCATAGATCCTGATGGAATTACTTCGATATCTTCAACCACCTTATCACCTAATTTCATTACTACACCTTTGCCATAAGATTTTTCTAATTTTCCTAAAGTAAGTTCTAAAACTTTAAGTTTCGCGGCTTTATCTTTTTCACTCATAAAATTTTTTATACAAATTACTAAAATTAAACAATAAACCTCAAAAAATATTAGTGTTAATTATTAACAAAATCAAACGATTTTCAAAATAATAACAAATATAATTTTGAAGAAGAAAAACATTAAAAGAGTCAACTAACTAGTTTAGTGATAATAAAAATTTATTATTTGAAACTGATTTAGTAGTTTTTGAATATGATAAAATAAATTTAATAGTTTTTAAAGAGGGAGTTAAAATAGCAAAACTCTCTACTGAAGATTTATTTTTATGAATTTTTTGTTTTTTATCACTCTTAGTAAAATTTTTACCCATATATATATAATTGATTAATATATAAAATAACGTAAAAAATAATTATATATTATATAATTCTAAAACTATATATGTAAATCAACATGATGTTTTTTACTTAAGCCTCTTAAATTAATTAAAGCATAACGCATTCTACCTAGAGCAGTATTAATTGACACATCTATTGTTTGAGCTATCTTTTTGAAACTTAACTCTTCAAAATATCTCATTTTTAAAACTTCCTTTTGATCAGTAGGTAAGAGTTCTATTAATGATTTTAGATCATAATATACCTGATCCTTTATTAATTTTTCATCAATATTAATTTCATTATCTTTAATAACATCAAAAATATCAAAATCACTATTTGATCTTATCATATGCATTTTCTTCTGCTTTCTAAAATGATCAATGACTAAATTATGAGATATTCTCATTACCCAAGGTAAAAACTTACCTTCTTCATTGTATTTACCCTTTTGTAATGAATTAACGACTTTGACATAAGTGTCTTGAAAAATATCTTCACTGATATCTTTATTTTTAATTTTGGACATAATAAAAGCAAAAACCCTGTTCTTATGTCTATGTAATAAAATTTCAAAGGAGAAGTTATCCCCATTAATATATTCTTTTACTAATTCTTGGTCTGAAAGATTACTTAATAACATACTACTTTATTTAGTTAATAAAAATTTAAGTAGATGTCTATGCTATAAGCTTATGGTTTGTATTAAATTAAAGCTCAAATATAGATAAAGTTTAGAAATTATACAAATCATATTGTTTATTTTTGCAAAATTCAATTTAAAAATATGAGTATAAAAAAAATAAATACACTAGATAATATTCATATAATAGGTGCAAAACAGCATAATCTAAAAAATATTTCATTATCGTTAAAAAAAAATAAAATAACAGTAATTTCAGGTGTTTCTGGATCTGGAAAATCAACATTAGCATTTAATACACTATTTGCTGAAGGTCAAAGAAGATATATAGAGAGTTTATCATCATATGCTAGACAATTTCTAGGAAAAATACAAAAACCCGATGTTGATGAAATAAGAGGAATATGCCCTGCAATAGCAATTGAGCAAAAATCAATTACAAAAAATCCAAGATCAACTGTAGGTACTAGTACTGAAATATATGATTATCTAAAATTATTATTTGCTAGAATCGGGATTACTTACTCTCCAATCTCTAATAATGAAGTAACTATTGACAGAACAAAAGATATTTATAATTATATATTAGATCAAAAAATAGGAGAAACTGCATACATTTTGTCAAAATCAAAATATTCTGATGAGAAAAATATTGATTTATTAAAAAGACTTCAGAAAAACGGATTCTCAAGAGTAATGATAAAGGATCAAATACTTAAAATTATAGATATTAACACAAAAAAGATTAGTAAAGAAATTATATACACAGTAATCGATAGGATTTATTTAGAAGAAAATATTGATAAGAATCGAATTACTGATTCAATTGAAACTGCATTATTTGAAGGAGAAGGATATTGCACAATTAGTATCCATAATAAGAATAAAGAATTTTCAAATAATTTTGAATTAGATGGTATTAAGTTTCTTGATCCAACACCAGCACTCTTTTCTTTTAATAATCCTTATGGAGCATGTGATAAGTGTGGAGGATATGGAAGCATCTTAGGTATAGATAAAGAAAAAGTTATTAATGATGATAGTTTATCATTATTTGAAGGAGTCGTATTACCATGGACTGGAATAAAACTTTCTAGATGGAAAGATAAATTTATTCAAAACTCAAATAAATACAATTTTCCAATTCATAGAGCATATAAAAATCTATCAAAAGAAGAAAAAGATATTTTATGGAATGGACAAGGGAAATGTAAGGGTATAAATCAATTTTTTGATATGCTTGAAGCTAATAAGTATAAAATACAAGCTAGAGTACTTATTGCAAGGTATAGAGGGAAAACTAGCTGTGATGAATGTAATGGGTCAAGATTAAGAAAGGAAACAAATTACATTAAAATAGGTGGAAAAAATATAAGCGATATTAGTCAACTTTATATTAAAGAGGCTTTACATTTTTTCTTAAATATAAAAATAACAAAAAATGAAAAACTTATTGCCGAAAGAATTATAGAAGAAATAACTAATCGTCTAAGATACTTAAATGATGTTGGTTTAGAGTACTTAACTTTAAACCGAAAATCTAAAACACTTTCAGGTGGTGAGTCACAAAGGATTAATTTAGCAACTTCACTAGGAAGTTCACTAGTTGGAGCTATGTATATCTTAGATGAACCAAGCATAGGATTACATCCAAAAGACACAAAAAAACTAATAAAAATATTAAAAAACTTAAGAGATATTGGTAATACTGTTATTGTAGTTGAACATGATGAGGAAATTATAATGAATGCAGATTATATTGTTGATATAGGACCTGAAGCAGGTATTAATGGTGGAGAGGTAATTTATAATGGAAATATTCATAACTTATTTAATGAGCAGAAAAGCTTAACAACTAAATATCTAACTAAACAGTTAAAAATTGAAATACCATCAAAAAGAAAAAGATGGTCTGACTATATTGAATTATTAGGAGTGACAAAAAATAATCTTAATGATATTAATGTTAGGATCCCTTTAAACTGTTTAACATTAATAACAGGAGTAAGTGGTTCAGGAAAATCGTCACTTGTAAAAGAAGTCTTAAAACCTGCTATTAATAATAAAATAGGAAATTATGAAAAAGACGAAAATAATTACAAAGACATAAAAATAACTGTAGATAATATAAAAAAACTTGAATTTATAAATCAAAATCCTCTTGGAAAATCATCAAGATCAAATCCAATAACTTATATAAAGGCTTATGATGAAATTAGGACATTATTTGCAAACCAACCTTTATCTAAAGCAAGAAAATATAAAACAGGAATGTTTTCATTTAATGTAGATGGAGGAAGGTGTGAAGAGTGTAAGGGAGAAGGTGAAATTACAGTAGAGATGCAATTTATGGCAGATGTCCATCTTAAATGTGAATTATGTAATGGAAATAGATTTAAAAAAGAAATATTAGAAATTAAATTTTCTGAAAATAATATTGCAAATATACTCGATATGTCAGTTGATAAAGCAATTGATTTTTTTATAAAAAATGATAAAAAAATAATAGCAAATAAAATCCAACCATTACAAGATGTAGGATTAGGCTATATTAAACTTGGACAATCATCTAATACTCTAAGTGGCGGTGAGGCTCAGCGAACAAAAATTGCATCATTCCTAACTAAGGGAAATACACAAAATAAAATACTATTTATTTTTGATGAACCAACTACAGGCCTCCATTTTAATGATATAAAAAAACTCCTAACTTCCTTTTATTCTTTAATTGAAAGAGGACATTCTATCATATGCATTGAACATAATTTAGATGTTATAAAATGTGCAGATTGGATAATTGATTTAGGACCTGAAGGTGGTGATAAAGGTGGTGAGGTTATATTTAGTGGAACACCAGAAGAAATCATCAAAGATAAAAAATCGCATACTGGAAATTTCTTAAAAGATAAATTAACTACTTAAAATTTGTAAATAACTCTGTAAGATTATAGTAGCACTAACTTGATCAACTAAAGCTTTATCACGTCTTCTTTTTTTGTTTACTCCTGAAGAGAGAATTGCTTTCTTTGCCATAGAAGAGGTAAATCTCTCATCAATACTATCAATAATAATATCAGGATACAATTGTTTTAATTTATTAATAAAAACATTAATTTCATATGTACTATCTGTATTAGAGTTATCTAAATTTTTTGGAAGACCTATAACAATATGGGATATCATCTCTTTATCAATAACTTCTTCAAGAAATGAATAAATTTTATTTGTAGAAACTGTTGCCAAACCACTTGCAATAATCTTTAGAGAATCTGTAATCGCCACTCCTACCCTTTTGCTACCATAGTCTATGGCAAGGATTTTTGACACTACTGTTTTATTATTTGATAAATAATATTTTCTGGCAAAATAGTAATCATATATGTTCCTGCTGGATATTTAACCATATCAAACCGTTTGGAAATATTTGTACTATTAATAATATTAAGTTTTTTACCATTTATATCTGAAATTTCAATAGAATGTTTTTTCTCATCATTAATAATAATATTAAATATTCCCTTAGTTGGATTTGGAAAAATATTAATATCTAAGTTAGTTTCTAAAATTGATGTTTGGTTAATATAAATTGGAGGAAAAACAATGTAATCTATCCAAGCTCCATCTTGACCATCATCCCAAGATGCATCCTTTTCATACTCCCATTTAAAAGTATTAATACCAGTATTAACCGGGAACGAAACAAAACTCCAAACTGTATCAATTCCTGACCACTCTGCTAGTTTAGTTCCATTAATCTTAAATTTAAGGAAATCAAAATTTAACTCTGATGAAACATACTTATAAAATGAAATATCACCGTTAGCAATTACTTCAACAGTGATTGATAGTTCAGATTCTTCATTATCAGGTAATGCAATAGCAGAACGAGAGCTATATACTCCTTCATATATTTCATTATCATCAACTACCCAAGGAAAAGAACCTTGAATCCATGAATAATTTGTAAAATCTCCTGTTTCATAATCTTCATCAATTGTACCAATATTTTCTGATAAATCTGTTTGATAAGAATAAATTTGATCTGTTATATTGAAGGGGAAAATCACATTAGTTCCAACGGGAGTATTTTGATTAACCGATATATTAAAAATTAAATTCTGTGTTTGATTTGTGTTGAGATTCAACAACGAAAAATTAGAAGAATTAATAGTTATGTAACTACTTAAAGTTGTAAGTGTACCTAATAGATTATATGCATCTGCATGACCAATATTATTAACTTCAACTATTAGCTCAAGATTTTCACCTGCATCTAGTTTGCCATTACCATTACCTAAAACAGCATCATTAACTGTATAACCAAGATGAGATAAAATAGGAGCATTAATAGTAATATCTATATTTGAAACCCAAACACTTCCAAGATTATCAGAAATAGTTAATAAAAATGATGCAATATGTTGATCAGGCACAAAATTAGCTATCTGAAAACTAAATGGATTGTTTGAACTACTAGATTGATTAGAATTAATAAGGTTAATATTATCTACTGAATCTATAATTGTAATGTATTGATCATTAGTTGATAAAATTAAATTTAAATTTTGTGCATTACCCCCTCCTAAATTAAATAAATCAACAGTCATACTAACTATTTCACTGTAATCAGCTAAAGAATTATTATTACCACTTATATCAGATAATAATTGATTAGTCGAGATAACATAAGGTCCATTTGGCGATATTGCCTGTAAAGTATTGATATAGGGTTGTTTAAATTGTTTTGTAACAATAATATCAATAGCACCAACGCTAGAAATTGGATTAAAAACTAAATTAACAATTCCTGTAGCATTACATAGCTGAGCATCTAATAAAACCCCATTCATTGATAATGCAACATATGAATTTTCTTCAGAATTAACAGCTAAAGAAGTTGATCCTACAGGTAAAACTGAATTATGAGAAACTGTTAAGCTAGTAGGCATACCAACATATGGCATTAAAGAGGGATCACCCATTAAATGATAAATCTCCCAATAATATTGTTCAGCACCACCAGCTTCAGTAACAGCAAGATTACCTGCGTGAATTATCTGAGATTGCGTAATAAACCAATCATCTTCTTGTTCTCCATTTTCATGCATCAAACAATCATAAGCACCTAAACCAGTTCCAGAATATGATGGGTTAGCGGTAATATTTGATGAACTGCCAACTGACCACCAGTAATCTTCATCCCAATATGTATTATTACTTGCCCCAATATGTCCAATAGCCCCTTTATTATCTGCTCTAAGTAAAGCCTCACCAAAGCATATAGGTTCATCAAATTTATTTGGAGTACAGCAATTACTAATCACTAATCCGTATTCATCAATATTTTGCAATCCTGGCACATCACTAGAGTTAAAACTTGGGTCAGACCAGCCAGAAGGACCACAATGTGCAGTATAGTTAGCAAACCCTACACCTTCACTAACATTACTAATTATAGATGAAGAAGCCTGTGACATATCAGAAGTAATAGGGGAACCTGATCCATACAAATAATTATGAATAGTTAGATTATGAGCTATATTAAAATAATTATCAGTAGCATAATTAATTTGACCATTTCCATATGTTGGAGCATATGAAGCGTCTACACCAGCAACTAAGACAACATAATCTAAAAAAGAAGGATCAGAAAATAGATATTTCTCATGTGTTAATGTCTTAGCTACTTGAATTTCCACTTCAGAAACTGTATTTGCAGAAAATCTACCAAAATACATTTCAGGATAAAAATCACCATTACCATCAAACTCACAATAGTACATATCTGAAATATGTTGAGCACCAATAAAACTTGGGACTTGATTAACATCACCAACAATTAAAAGGTAAGTTGGAGCAGGATTATTAATTGTTGCACTATCATATAAGTTTTGAATATATGATTTAATTGATGTAGTTGTAGTTCCAACGTTAGGATCATTAGTATATGCTTCAATTACTGTAAAACCTTTCTTTTTTTTCCAATCAACTAAAGGTTGAAGGGCAGTTTGAAAAAGTGGATCTGATACAATAACATATTTTACTGGGTATGTTGTAATAACATCTTTGGGGTTTGAAGGTAAATAATTAATACATTTCTTATATAAATGTTCAAAATCTGAAGAATAATATCTTTGTTTTGATAGATTATCACCTATGATATCTATATCAGAAAATGAAACTTCAATTTCTAGATTAGTGATGATTTTTAACTCATTAGTTATAGGGTTATATGAAATTGGCGAGATAGAGATACGTGCTAATTGAATGTCTCGCATCAAACCTAATAATTCTATATTAACTACGTCTAAATCTGAAAAACTATTATTTTGATAGAATTCTTTATTGTAATAAAAATCTATATCTTCAGCATTATCACCCTTAGAAATGGAAGGTTGATTTGGAAATAATGGCAAGTCTATGTCATAATCATTAAGAGATATAATTTCAATATGTCTATTAATGATCTTACTATTTACCTTAGCTCCCTTAGGAACATTGATCAATTTATTAATAACGGGCAACTCTGGTGTGCCATTTTCAGAAATTGAAGTGTATGAAGGAATTGATAATTTTATAAAATCTCCAGCTTTTGTTTTAATAATATTAGTATTTAGCTTATTTAACTGACTTATAATTCTAAAAGTAGTTTTAGATTTATCAGTAACTCTAAAATTATTATTATTATTATTATTATTAGAAATATTAATTTCTTGAGAAATGACACTATTAGAGAAACAAGTAAGTAGTATAAGAATGAAAGATAGTATTCGCATTATAGTATTTAATTAACACAAATATATGCTTTTTTACAGTTCTTAGCTAGAATAGAAATTGAAAAAAAATGAAAATAATTAATTTGAAATTGTTGTATGGCTACAAAATTCACACATTTTAGGATCTTTATTTGCTGAAAAATTTTCTTCAGTTATTCTTTTTAGAAGACGTATTAATTGCTGTTCAAAATTATTTAAAGTATCATTATTAAAAAGCAAATTACTACTATGGCGTGCATGTATCAATCCATTATCTAAATTTCTAAAAGAAAATATTCCTGCAACGACATCTGTATTTAAATATTCTGGATTGGCTTTTAAAAATAAATAAGCATACATCAGAACTTGAAATAATTTATCTTTTTTAGGATCATCAATTATATCATCCCATTTCTGAAAATTTAAATCTTTAGATGTAACAGCTTTTCCAGATTTATAATCAATAATACGCAGTGTACCATTGTATTTATCTACTCTATCTACAATGCCTTTTAATCTAAAATTAAAACCTCCAACTTTCAAATCATGTGACATTTCCTGTTCCTTATATAATATCTCTATTGAAGCACCTTTTTGTGCTAAAATTGATTTTTCATATCTTAAAAAATTAGTGGTTAATTTTTGTGCTACTTTAATAGAAAGATAGTTTTTGCCTTCATAAAAATTATTTTCAGAAAGCTTATCTCTATAGTATATATGTAAAGAATTAATAACTAAATGAAAAATACTCATTTTTTTTTCATGAAAATTTGCTAAATGCAAATCACCGATGGGGTAATTTTTATCTAAAGCATAATGAATCGCACTACCCATTATACTGTTATCTGCAAATTCATCAACAATTACTGTTTCTCTGATCTTCACTAAATAATGATAATAGAAATCTAAACTACATTTATTATACTTATTTAATGCGGATGGAGAAACACCATTACTTGCCCAATTACGTATTTCTTTTTCTAAACCTCTATTTGGAATAATATGATATGACGGCGAAGGAATAGTGAAATTATTATCTTGGTAAGTGTACTCTTTAATTTCACTACTTCTGTATTCCGATAATAATTGTGTTATAAATCTACTTTTTTCTCCAACGCTGAAATCATCAATTTTTGTACTATATGTTAAAGTTATATTATTAGCTCTTTGAAGAATTCTATAGAAATGATATGAAAAAACTGCATCTCTTTCATTATGTGTAGGTATTTTAAAATACTTTTTCAAGTCAAATGGAATAAATGAATTAGAACCCTTACTCTTTGGTAAAAATCCTTCATTAACCCCTAACATTATAATATTTTTAAAATCTAAAGTGCGACTTTCTAAAATACCCATAAGCTGCACCCCTTCTAAAGGCTCTCCCTTAAATGGGATGATTTCTTTAGATATTAACTGCTTAATAATTGTAATGAGAGTGCGCAAATCTACTTGGTAGGTAAAATCAGTAAATAATTTTTCAAGCATACATATACTATTATGAAAAATATTCAAAATCTCAGAATCAATTGTCGCCTTGCTATTAACTAAAGAAACTCTTAAAAGGGATATCAAATACTTTAACTGCTTAATTGTATTTTCAAAATTATTAGTAAGACTAAAAATAACTTGTATTTTCTTATCTAAAAAATTATTAATTTCTTCAGAAGAAACAAATACAATATTATTAGTATAAATATATTTTTTTAGATTTCTAATACTATTAGGTGTAACTATTTTTTTAAAATATGGATCATCGATAAATAAAAATAAATCTTTAAAGTAAAATTTGTTCTTTTTATATTTTAATACACTTAACTTCATTAAAAGAAAAGTATTTATAAATGCAAAAAAAGGTGTGTTTTTAAGAGGACTACCCATTGTGACATTCAATTTTTCAACTGAATCTGGAATATGATTTAAAACTGGATATAGTAAGTTTTCATCAGCAAGAATAATCGCTGTATTACTATTATTAAGATCACTTTCCTTGATTTGAGATAAAACTTGGGACATTACTTGAGCTTGAGCAATGTTTTGAGGACACGCAACAATATTAAATTTATCCTTAGCAATAGAGAAGTAATCACCAACACCTTCGAAATCAATTTCTGACCATTTAGTTTGTTGCTGTTTTAAAAAAATTCCTGCTTCATGATCATTATTTTTAAAATAGTATTCATCAGCATCCCAAAAAACTCTAGCAATATCTCTTTTTTTTAAATTATCTATAATTACATGCTGAGATGAGGTTAAAGCATTAAGACCAACAAACCAAACTTTTTTCCAA
>JABGXK010000302.1 GCA_018675825.1 Flavobacteriales bacterium
AGGACTTGATGGATTGGTAACATTAACAACTGAAAAACCATCATTCAGTCCCACTAGAGCATATTCACTTCCATCACTAGCTACCCATCCCCAAATATCAGTTCCTTCTGAAGTATAGTTATCATAAGTTCCTAAAAGAGAAAGATTATAATTTGATTGTGAAATTAAGCTAATTGGAAGTAAGAGAATTAATAATAATTTTTTCATAGTTTGTTTTTTACAAATATAACTATTTTAATAAAAAGTTATATAAAATATTTTTATTTAAAATTTATAATTTTAATGTAGTCTGATTATTATCATTAGAATCTTCTTTATTATTTGTTATTATTAAAGGAATTTCAACAAGTTCTGAAATTTCTACAGGTTTTGAAATGACCTCAGTATATTCTAAAGGTTCTAATAGATTAATAGTATTAATCTTATTAGAAGAAAGTTTATTGCCCGAAGATTTTGCTCCTTTTATAGCAATAAAGTCTTCCAAACTAATAATAGTTTTAATTCTGTTTTTTCCTTTTTCTTTCTTATATAAAATCTCAATTTGTGGTCTCCAATCAGTAGAAACTAATTCAAGATAAGATTCCTTATGATCAGAAATAAAAGAAAATTTTTGATTAGATTTATCTATTAGAAATCTTTTTACATAGAAATTTTGTCTTTTTCCATCAAAATATATTACTGAGATAGGTTTACGAGGATTATGTCTTTCAATAATAAGCATATCATCATCAAAATGTGTAGAGATATCATAACTTTTAAGTTCTAATGATCCAGATTGATTAATTGATAGAATTTTATCATTAGCAACAAAATCTCCTAGTAATTTCCCTCTACTCTCAACATTCAATCTTTTTACATTTGTATCAAACCATATTTTTCTTGCTGATAATGTAGATACGCCTACAGATTTTAATTCAATTTTTTTGACATTATTCTTTGTAAGAATATTACCTACTGAACCCTTACCTTTAATTGTTAAGTCTGCAAAATCATAATCAATCTTTAGTATTTTTAATCGTTGATTTTTTCTAAGATGAGCAGTAACCATTTCAGCTTCACCGTTAGGATTAGCAGTTAAATACAAAACCTTAGAGCCTTCATTAGATCTTGTTAGCATATAATCTTTATTTCTTGTAATACTACTAACATTAAAACGTTTTATCATTGAATATCCAGATTTTCCATCTAAATATATCATGTTATAAATTGTTCTAGAATCCTTCTTCTTAAAAACTGCAGCGTGTAAAATACCCTTTCCTACAAACACTTTAGAATCAACTTTTACAACTTGCATAAGACCATTGTCTTTGATAATAATAATATCGTCTATATCTGAACAATCAGAAATAAATTCATCTTTTCTTAAATTAGTTCCTATAAAACCTTCTTGACGGTTTATATATAGTTTTTTATTAGCAACAACTACCTTTGTAGCATCAATACTCTCAAAAATTTTTATTTCAGTTTTTCTTTGTCTATTGTTACCATATTTCTTTTTTAAATTTTTAAAATATTTAATAGCATACTCCGATAGGTTGCTTATATTATATTTAATATCCTTAATTTTTAACTCAAGGTTATTAATATCGTTAATAGCTCTATTTAGATCAAATTTTGTAATCCTTTTTATCTTAATTTCAGTAAGTCTTTCAATATCCTCTCTAGTTATCTCTCTTAATAGTTGATTGCAAAAGGGTTTTAGTTCATCAAGAATTGTAGATATAATACTTTCCCATGAATCAAGATCTTCAATTGAATGATAAATTCTATTCTCAATGAATATTCTTTCAAGAGACGAAAAATGCCATTTATCTTGAAATTCTTTTAAATTAACTTCTAGTTCAGCAGACAATAAACTTAATGTATGTTCTGTTGATTCTTGTAGTAAATCTGAAACACCATTAAAGATTGGGGTATTATTATTAATGACACAAGAAAGAGGTGAAATAGACAACTCGCAATCTGTAAATCTGTATAATGCATCTATAGTTTTATCTGGAGAAATACCAGTTGGTATAATAATAGATATTTCAACTTTCTCTGCAGTATTGTCTTCAATTTTCTTAATTTTTATTTTTCCTTTATCATTTGCTTTAATAATAGAATTGATTAAAGATGATGTATTTGTTGAAAATGGAAGTTCTGTTATATGTAAGGTTGTTTTATCAATAGCTTTAATTTTTGCTCTCACTCTTACTTTACCACCTCTTTTACCATCATTATAATTTGTAAAATCTGCCATTCCTCCTGAAGAAAAATCAGGAAATATTCTTGGTTTAATTCCTTTGAGAACTTTTATGGAAGCATCTATTAGTTCATTAAAATTATGTGGTAGGATTTTTGTTGAAAGACCAACTGCAATACCTTCAACTCCATGAGCTAATAATAGAGGGAATTTAACTGGTAATGTATCTGGCTCCTTACCTCTACCATCATAGGAAGAATTCCATTTTGTTATTTTTTTATTAAAGGCTATTTCTAAAGCAAAAGGAGTTAATCTAACTTCTATATATCTGGGAGCTGCAGCTCTATCACCGGTTGCTGTATTACCCCAATTTCCCTGCATATCAAGCAATAAATCCTTTTGACCTAATTGAACCATTGCATCACCAATTGAAGCATCTCCATGAGGATGATACTTCATTGTATGACCTATAACATTTGCAACCTTATGATATCTTCCATCATCAAGTTCTTTTAAAGAATGTAGAATTCTTCTTTGAACAGGCTTAAAACCATCATAAATATGAGGAACAGCTCTCTCCAAGATTACATAAGAAGCATAATCTAAGAACCAATTTTCATACATACCAGATACATGAATAATATCTTTTAAATTATCATCAGAATCTATATTATCTAATTCACTCATTTCTAATTATTACTAATAATTTTATTTAATACTAAAGATATATCATTTTTATTACTCTCAGCTAACAAAGAAAAATAAAACTTTTTCATAACACTATTTTTGTTAGGTTTTTTAAAATTTAAATACAAAACTGTATTCCAAGAAAAGAATGATTTCTTAAAATGAAATTTTTCTAACATATCGTGTCTAATATCAAGTAAATTTTTTTTTGAGCTAAATCTAGATGATGAAACATTTATAATGTAGGAATCAATTCTAAAATATGAATAGTAAACACCCGTTATTATAATATAAATAAATACTAATACTATTAAAAATAGTAGATACATATTGTTATTTAAAAAAACAGCAATTGCAGAATTTTCAAAATTTGCTAGTATTAAAAATGGAAAAATCATAAATATTATAAAGTAAGTTAAAATTAAATAATATAAGTAGTTAGTCCTTTTGGTATAAGAAATCTCTATTTTTTTCATTTTCATATGCAATATCCTCTTCAATTTTTAGATTATTTATTATAAAATTTTGTCTCTCAGGTGTATTTTTTCCCATAAAATATTTTAATATTTCATGAATTTTAGCTTCACCACCAATTATTACTGGATCTAATCGCATATCAGATCCAATAAAATATTTAAATTCATTAGGAGATATCTCACCTAAACCCTTAAATCTAGTGATTTCTGCATTTTTACCTAATTTTTCTAATGCTATTAAGCGTTCATTATTATTATAACAATAGATCGTATTTTTCTTATTCCTTACTCTAAATAATGGAGTTTCTAGAATATATACATGTCCCTCCTTAACAAGTTCAGGGAAAAACTGAAGAAAAAAAGTAATTAAAAGTAATCTAATATGCATTCCGTCTACATCAGCATCGGTTGCAATAACAATTTTATTATATCTTAAATCATCAATCCCTTGTTCAATATTTAAAGCAGACTGAAGTAAATTAAATTCTTCATTTTCATATACGACTTTCTTTGTTAAACCATATGAATTTAATGGTTTTCCTCTAAGACTGAATACAGCTTGAGTTTTAATATCGCGTGTTTTAGTTATAGATCCTGAGGCTGAATCACCTTCAGTAATAAATAGAGTAGAATCAACTCTTTGTTCTTTATTGTGATCATTATAATGAATTCTACAATCTCTTAATTTTTTATTATGAAGATTAGCCTTTTTAGCTCTTTCTCTTGCTAATTTCTTAACTCCTGCCATTGCTTTCCTTTCATGCTCAGCTATTTGAATCTTTTTTTGAAGTATACCAGCAATATCACTATTTTTATGCAAGAAATTATCTAAATATCTTTTTAAAAAATCATGTATAAATGTATGAACAGTAGTTCCATTTGGTTCAATCTCTGTTGAGCCAAGTTTAGTTTTTGTTTGAGATTCAAAAATAGGTTCGATAACTTTAATACTAATTGCAGCATTAATTGCCTGGCGAATATCAGCTGCTTCATAATTTTTATTGTAATACTCTCTAATAACCTTTACAACTGCTTGTCTAAAAGCGCCCTGATGAGTACCCCCTTGGACAGTATGTTGACCATTTACAAAAGAATAATATTGCTCAGAATATTGATTTTTACAATGAGTAATTGCAACCTCAATATCTTCTTCCTTTAAATGAATTATTGGATATAATAAATCTGCATCAGTATTTTGATCCAAGAGATCAAACAATCCATTTTCAGAATAAAATTTATTTCCATTATAAAGTATTGTTAATCCAGTATTTAGATAACAATAGTTCCATAACATTTTTTCAATGTATTCATTTATA
>JABGXK010000033.1 GCA_018675825.1 Flavobacteriales bacterium
AAAGAAACATTAGATTATTTAAGTAATATTAATTTAAATGATATCGAAAATAATCGAGAATTTATCCTTGAATACTATTATCGCATTTCAAGATCTAATCAAGGGCTGTCCGTTTCACCTATTAAAGTAATTGATTTATTTTCTAAGGTTTTAATGATTGATAATCCATCAAATTTATATTATCACCCAATGTCTAGTCTTCAAATCGGTTTAGAATATGAAAAGCTTAGGGATAATGATCAAGCTATTAAATTTTTCAAGAAAACATTGTCTTATAGAGATTTTAATTATGAAAATGGCATTAAAAAGAGCGCTAAGGCAGGAATTAATAGAGCTCTATATTAATATCTAAATCCTAGTGTTATTACTAGATTATGATCTGTATATACTAAATCTGTTGGATTGACAAATTGTTCATTATACATTTGATATTGGTCATGAGCTTGTGATAACACATATGCAAAATCAAAATAATAACTACCATAGTTTATCCCCGCTCCAAATGAAAAATTTTCCCTTGATAATTCTTCATTATTTTTAAAAGGACTTGAATATCTTGAATATCCTGCTCTTAATCTAAAAGGATCTGCTTTCATTTCTATTCCTAGTCTAATGTTTTCAGATTTGTGATAGATATTATCTATAGTGTTATTTTCAGAGGAAAATATTTCTGTTCCATCATCATTTCTATAGTTTTTAGAATTTAAAGATGAATTTGTGTAATCAATGATTTCATAATCACAGCTAAATATAATATTATCATTAATATTTGCAGAAATACTTGCAATAGCTTTCCAAGGAGTTGTAAGCTCATACTCAAAAAAGTTTACTGGTGATGCTTCTCGATAGCTAGTGTCACTAAAATTTGATTGAGTAATTGTTTTAAACTCTTCTTGAATTGTAAAAACAGTTGGTGAGTGTAGAGCGCCTCCTAATTTAATATTTTCATTTATTCTGAAAAGACCACCAATCTTAATGTTTACTCCTTCACCAGTAGAAT
Source organism: Flavobacteriales bacterium (assembly GCA_018675825.1). GTDB lineage: Bacteria > Bacteroidota > Bacteroidia > Flavobacteriales > BACL11. The sequence goes on from JABGXK010000033.1 coordinate 1,001, forward strand.
AGAGGTTTTGCATATATTCAAATGAGCCAAGATTATTTATTGTATCTGACAAGATATCTTCTCTGTGTTTTATGATTTCAGAATATTCAAATGTGGGTATTCCAACTGTTGCTCCAAGATAAAGCTTGTCTTCATAAGATGTCCCTACAGATAATACAAATTCATGCATTCCCCCATTTGCATTTAGTTGATGAGTTTGTCTTTTTTGGCCCTCACTTAGAATATGTGATATATAATTTCCATTATCAAAAAGATATTGGTTTAAAGAAGTATCAACAGTATTGTTTTCAAGATCTATGATATCCGACCAGAATGCAGGAGAGCCAAAAAAAGCATCTAAATCATTAATCTGTTTGCCTTGTGCAACTGAAAGTAGATTATCAGCTAAAGAAGAGCTATTATTAATTGTATTGATATAAATATTTCTGTCATAATTTGCTAGTTGATTTAAACCTATACCAAAATTTACTCTTTTCCATTCTGTATTATCCTTGGGTGTTGCAAATATAAAACCAATATTTCCAAGGTTACCTTGAGAGATATCTTCCTTAAATTTTTCAGAATAAGTTGAATTATTATTACTTAAAACTTTATTGTTATATGAGGTCGTATTTTTAAGCGTAAAAGACGGAGAAAATGTAACTTCAGTAAATTGATACATTCCAATTCCAGCTGGGTTTTGACTTAATCCAGAAAAATCACCGCCTAATGATCCAAAGGCACCTCCCATTGATGAAACTCTTGCACTTCCATACATATTTTGTTGAGAATATCTTAAAGCGTCAATTTCATTTTGAGCGTTGACTGAGAATGAAAAGATAGTAAGTATAGCTAATAAAAATTTTGCGAAATTCATAATTTATTTTCTTGGTTTTGAACTTCTTCCACTTCCTTTATTGCCTGAAGAGCGCGAGCCTGAAGAGCGACTCTTTATAGAATTTGATCGATTATTTTTTGATTTATAATTGTTTCTTTCGGAGTAGTTGGGTTTCTTATATGATTTATCTTTTATTGGGTTTCTTGAAGTATTCTTTGTCGTCTGTTGGTTAGAATTTATAATATTATTTGACTTAATCTTTGAAGGCCTCTTAGTGTTAAATTTTTCATTATATCTAATAGATGATGAAGTTGGAACGTAGTTAGATATAGCTGATTTGTTTTTTATATGTTTTGCCTTAATAGTATTGGTGTTACTTTTTGCACTTAGCGAGCCTCGAGGCCCATAGCTGTGACTGTTTTCATCATAACTATTGTAGTAATTTGAATTTTGATTATAGTTGTTATATCCATGATGCCCATGATGCCCATGATGCCCATGATATCCATAGTGATTCCATGAATAATAATCATAATGAAAAGGGGAGTAGTAATTGTAATATGGTGAAAAAGAATAATAAGGAGAATTCCAATTATATCCAGAATAGATACTAGTTCCCCAGTAAAAAGGGTCAGGATTATACCAATGGTAATCTGTGTAAAAACCAGAATAATACCCATAATTATACATCATTGGACTATGAAACCTTCTTATTCTTGATGAATATGTAAAATCATAATAGTTATCAGATGAAGAATAATTGTGCTCATTAGAGCCTACACTGTCTTCATTAATTGTGTTTTCTTGAGGGTATGAAGTATTGATGCTTTCTACTGAGTTAAACTCCTGACTAGATAAATAGTTTGGGTCTGAAAAGAAAGTTTGATTTGTTGAAATACAAGATGATAAAAAAGTTATAAATAAAGAAAGTAGTAATGAATTTTTCATAATAGTATTTTTTAAATCTTAATTTCTGTATAAAGGTTAAATTTAATTAGTTTTGTGTCTTTATAGTTATTTAACGTTATTAATAACACAAAATTACATTATTTAAGATAAAATGTCAAATAAGATAACATCAAGATCAGAAGATTATTCATTATGGTATAATGATATTATTCAGCATGCTGATTTAGCTGAGAATTCAGGTGGTAGAGGTTGTATGGTTATCAAGCCCTATGGTTATGCTATATGGGAAAAAATGCAGGCAGAACTTGATAAAAAG
>JABGXK010000303.1 GCA_018675825.1 Flavobacteriales bacterium
AATGCTCCTGAATGTCAGTTTATAAAAAATTCACAGCCAACGATGTAGCGGTAATACCTTTTAACGCTCACAAACAATATACATTTACTTCCGCATCGGCTGCGTCTAATAAAGTCACATATTTTTCTACAAGATGGACTTCTGAGTCTATAAGTTTATATAGTAGTGCATCAACTGACACTATAAACACAATAAAATATAATCAATTAGATCACCTCTATTATAAAGATTTTAAAAATGACTCATGTAATAGGTTTGGTGATTTTAATTATCTAGATCAACAGAGAGAATTATATGAAAATGCTAATATATTCTCAATACCCGCAGGTCTATATGGTCATCAAATAAAACCAGGCACTTTTTTTCTAACCTCTAGTGCAGCAACCCTCTTTAATACTCTAATAGATGATTCTAAAGGAAATTTAATATTAAGTGGTAGTGAAAATGATGATTTTGTTAAAAATTATGATATTAGATCAAATGTTCTTAAAATAGGTCCTGTTAAAGGTTTTAAAAAATATGATTTAAATGTATATGATGATTTAATTAATGGAATTAATGGAACTCCTCTATATGATCAAAGAGGAAAATTAAACCCCCAAACTATAACTTCATATACAAGTCCTTTTGAAAATGAATTTGATGATAGTTATTATTCTAATGTAATTAAATATAAAGATGTAACTTTTTCTAAAAACCAAGAATTAGGTTTTTCCCAAGTAAATTTTAATGGATCAACTTCTGAAATAAAAGTAGGCAGCAATAATAAATTTCATTTTAATCTTAATGATGATTTTACATTAGCATTATTTGTAAATGTATCTCATTCCTTAGATGAGACATCATATCTTCTTTCAAAATCAACAACAAAAACAGTCATTCCTACCCCTATTGGAGGAGCAGAAGCATACCCTACAACAGCTACTGGTGCAATGCAGCCAATGGATACTAATTCTGAACCTCAATATCCTTTTGAAGTATATGCTACGGGTAATGAAGTATTTTTTGGTAGATCAGATGGTAATATTGTAACAACTATAAGTTCTTCTTTTACAACAGGATCTTATCAACATATTACTTGTAGAGCCTCATCATCACAAATGGAAATTTTTATAAACGGTGTAGGAAGTGGAATTAGTGGATCTGATAATTCAATTAAACAAACACAAAATAGTGCTAATGTTTATGTAGGTAATAAAGGAGGAATATCAAATCACTTATCCGGATCTATAGATAATATAAATATATTTAATCGCGCTTTAACCGATAGAGAAATATACTCTGGCTCTGCTTATAAGACCTTTTCACCTTATGTAGGTAATATATTTTATTCCAGTGGTATAGTAACTATAACTCAACCATCTTACTCCATCGGTACAACAGCTGATCCAAATATTTCAGAACTTAAATTTCAGGGTTCACACTTAATTTATGAAAATGAATATCAATGTACTGTTGATGAACATGAATTTAATAATACAACAAATATATCAGCTAGAAAAATAAAATCAGACCAATCCCAACACATAGCAGACTTTGCTACTGGCTCTCTCTTTAAACCCTATGTTACAACAGTAGGTCTCTATAACGAACAAAACGAATTACTAGTGGTTGGTAAATTAGGACAGCCAATTCGTTGTAGCGACGAAACAGACACTACTTTCGTTCTTCGCTGGGATACCTAAATTTTTATTCGTACGTTCATTAAATGGAATGGACTTACAAAGATAAACAAATTAACGAAATCTCTGATCTTCCAGAGGATGTATTTGGTTTTATTTATCAAACAACTCACACCCCAACAGGTAAAAAATACATTGGAAAAAAATCTCTAATGTATAATTTAAAGAAAAAGCTAGGCAAAAAGGAAAAAGCCCTATGGGAAGGTAAGGGTAGACCTCCAACTTTTAAAAGAGTATTGAAGGAAAGTGATTGGAAAACCTACTATGGTTCTCATTCATTTATTAAAGATGCAGATAATGATAATTTAACAAGAGAAATTATTCACATAGCATACAATAAAAAACAACTTACATATCTTGAATGTAAATATCAATTTTCACTTGGAGTACTAGAAGATTCTTCGTATCTTAACGACAATATACTTGGAAAATTTTTCGATAGGGACTTTAAATGAAAGAAGACGCATTAAAACACTTACTAGAATCTGTATTAGGTAAAAGTAAATCTGCTCGTGGTGGAGAGGAGGCTGTATTTAAATGTCCCTCTTGCAATCACCACAAGAAAAAACTTACACTTAATCTATCAACTCAAAAACATCAATGTTGGGTTTGTGGTTATAAAGGACATCGAGCATTTAAACTACTTAAAGCAGTAGATGCTCCTCCAGCCGCATATGAAGCTTTAAAAGAAATTGATAAGCAATATAATTTTAAGTATAAAAAAGTAAAATCATTACCATCGGGTTCTCTTCAATTTCCCCAAGGAGTAATGCCTTTGATTTCTTCATCTGCAATACTTTCAAGACATGCAAATCACTACTTATCACAAAGAGGAATCACACCTCAAGACATAGTAAAATATAACATCCACTACAGCGAAACAGGTGATCTTAAAAATATGGTTGTTATACCTTCATATGATGGTGATGGTTTTCTCAATTACTATGTTGGTCGTTCATTTGATAAAAACGCATATATCAAGCATAAACTCGCATCTGCTACCAAGGACATAGTTGGATTTGAAATGCTAATAAACTGGGATTTACCCGTGATTTTGTGTGAAGGCGCATTCGACGCTATGACAATTAAGCGCAATGCAATTCCGTTATTTGGTAAAAAAATATCATCAGAATTGATGAAAAAAATAATCCAATCAAAGTGTAAATCTATTTATCTTGCTTTAGATGATGATGCACTTTTAGATGCCTTTGAGCACGCTAAAAAATTCATTTCATTAGGAAAAAAAGTTTACCTTTTAGAAATGGAGGGAAAAGACCCAAATGAAATGGGATTCGAAAAATTTAACGAATTACTATTTAAAGCACAGCCCCTCACAACAGCTGATTTGATGAGGAAGAGACTTAGCTTGTCGTAGAGCTTTATATTTATTACAAAACACCACCATTAATGGAGAAAATCGCACTTCTGCCTGGAGGTTTTAAACCTCCCCACGCAGGTCATTATAATATGGCTAAATGGCTAGCAGCTAATACTGATGCGGATACTGTTGTAGTCAAAGTTGGATCAAAAGAAAGAGAAGGAATCACTCGCGATCAATCGTTAGCGATGTGGGATATTTATAGATCAACTGACTCTGATCCACTAGCAAAAAAATTAACAATTCTACCCTCAAATTCTCCCTCTCCTGTTAGGGATGTGTATGATTTTATTGAATTAGAAGCACCTGAAGGTTCGATGGTATATTTAGCTTTAGGAGAAAAAGACGCAGACGATAAAAGATATGCTAGTGTTCCAAAATTTGCAGAACCAAGAGGAATACAATTTAAAACAGTAATAGTTCCTCCTCAATCAGGAGGTGTATCTGGAACACAGATGAGAGGATTTATCAAAGAAGGAGAAAAAGATCAATTTCTAAAATACCTACCAGAGCATTTATCTCTTGAAAATAAGGATAAAATATGGAGTATGTTAGAAGCTTCAATAGAAGAAGAACTATATAATCCCGATGACCATGTCTTAGACTATATGAAAAGTAGCGAATGGAAAGCGGGACACTCAAAACCAGACGACATCCCACCATCTTACAAATATAAGAGAGGAGGAATATACACTGGTGGTGGAATGGGTGCAGGAGGAATGTATGAGGGTCAAATTGAGGGGGATAAAGCAACTAAAATATTTGTTATGAAATCCCCCCACACTCCTAAAGGTCAAAAATGGGACCATATAGGTTTTATATTAAAAGATGGAAGATTAAGAGATATGAGTGGTCATAGAGGATCAGATAAATCCCCAGAGACCTATAAATATGAAGACACAGAAGATCTTTTCCAAATGCCCAAAGATAAAAATGAAGCAATAAAAAAAGGCCTATATGCTGAAAAATCACTCCCAAAAGAAATAACAATACCAAATACTATAGCTTGTAATATTTCGGATCCTAATAAAAAAGCAGAAAATTGTGGTAGTTTTGTTAAAATAGTATTATCAAATAATGGTATAGAAACAACAAAGAGTAATTGGATGGGGGATATTTATAATTCTCTAAAAGAAATGATGGGGGGTACAATGAATGATCAAGAAAAAGCCAAACATGCTAAAAATCTTAAAAAGCTTAAAGTGGCAATGAGAAAACAAGGTGATCAAATGATTCCTGTTCCTGATTATATTAAAGGCACATTAACAAGGAAATTATATGAAAAAGTAACAAAAGATAGTATTATTTGTGATAATTGTGGTTGGGATTGGAAGATAAAAGATGGAGGTGATGATTTATACATTTGTCATAAATGTGATTATGATAATACACCAAAACTACACGAAGGTAGATACGACCAAGAAATTTTAATGCAATCCCGTTATATTATTAATTTATTTAAAGCAACCTTAGGGGAAGAATTAGAGGAAATTACTGATGGTAATATGGATGGTATAGAATATGAATTACAAATTAATCTAATCCCAGAGGGAATAGAAACATTAGGCCCTGTTCCTTATGTAATAAATGGGGGTGCTGATGAGTACACAATTTCTATTCAAATAAACTACAACCCCTCATTATTCCCAGAAGCTTTTAATAATTTAGTAGCAGAAGTTAAAGACACTTTAAGACATGAATTGGAACATTTAGGACAATATTATTTTGGTAAAGAAGTTGAACCCGATGGCACAGATCCGGATGATGTTTCATCATTTGAGTATTTTACTTTAGATTATGAAATTCCTGCGTTTGTACAAGGTTTATATAAAACTGCTAAAACTAAAAAAATTACATTAACTCAAGCAATTGATGAGTTTTTATCTGAAAGAGAAGTAGAGCTAAAAGATGAAGAATCTGCTAAAGTTAAACAAATTTGGATTAATTGGGCAAAAGAAAACCTTCCTAGTGCTCAATTTGCAGAAGGTATTAATGA
>JABGXK010000304.1 GCA_018675825.1 Flavobacteriales bacterium
CTACGCATACACTCTCAAAAATAAAATCTGATAACGAAGATGAAAAAACTGGAATTAATATTATTATGAGAGCAGTTGAAGAACCCTTAAGACAGATAGTTGAAAATGCTGGATTAGAAGGCTCAGTTATTGTTGCTAAAGTTAAAGATGGGAAAGATGACTTTGGATTTAATGCAAAAACTGAAACATATGAAAGCTTATATCAAGCTGGGGTAATTGATCCTGCTAAGGTAGTTAGAGTTGCCTTAGAAAATGCTGCTTCGGTGGCAGGAATGCTTTTAACAACAGAATGTGTTATTTCCAATATTAAAGAAGATAATCCTCCTGCAATGCCACCTATGGGAGGTGGTGGTATGCCAGGAATGATGTAAAATCTAAAAAACCCGTTTTTAAAACGGGTTTTTTTATATCTAAAGATTAAAATTAATCTACATTATCATGAAGGTATGGATTATTATCTTTTAAGATAAGTTTTTCATCATCAGACTCGGTTAGAGTATAATGAGAAATATCATCTTCTGAAGAATGCGAAGTATCTTCTAAATCAATATTATTTCTTTTAAAAGCAGGCTCATTTTCGAGCTTAGATAATCCTGAAGGAGTTCTAAGCTTAAGAGAGATCTCTCTTAACCTATTCTCTCTCTCTCTTGCCTCAATGCGCATGGATTGATTATCATTTAATAACTCTTTTTCAGTATTTATTTTTTCATCATTCTCTGAATCTAGTTTTTCTTCTTTAATCTCTTCTATAATATCCGTTATAAAATTAACAGGGTCATTAATATCATTGCAAACTTCATTTAATTCATTTATAGTATCCTCACCTAAATCTATAACAGTCTTTACAGATTCTTCTTCTTCTTCTTCTTCTTCTTCTGATAAATTAATAATTTTAGATTCTATATTTACAAACTCAAATGCATCATCTTCTAAAGATAGAGTTTGTTGATTACTTGACGTTTCATCATTTTTTTGATTAGTGACATTTAATCTAATATTTTCATCTAATAATTCATTTTCTTCTAATTTAATAGTTACTGGTTCATTAACCTTCTTAGTTTCAAAACCAGTTGCTATTACTGTTACACTAACAGCACTTCCAAGATCAGCATCAAAACCAATACCTTCAATAATATTTACATCTCTACCTGCAGCTTGTTGAATCTGATTTTTTATCTTACTTAGTTCAGACATTTTAATTTCATCATCACCAACACCAGAAACAATCTTCAATAAAACCTGTTCAGCACCAGTGATATCATTGTCATTTAATAATGGAGAATCTAATGCTTCATTTACTGCTTCTATGGCTCTGTTTTCGCCAGTAGCTTCAGCCTGACCCATAACAGCAGTACCACTATTTTCTAATACTTTTCTAGCATCATTTAAATCTATATTTACCTTTAAATGTTGTGATATTACTTCAGCAATTCCTTTAGTTGCAGTATTAAGAACTTCATTAGCTTTACCAAAAGCTTGAGTTAATGTTAGATCCCCATAGATTTCAATTAATTTATCATTATTAATAATTAATAAAGTGTCAACATGTTTTTTAAGTTCTGCCAAACCTTCCTTAGCATATCTTTTTCTATAGCCACCTTCATTTGTAAAAGGATGAGTTACAACAGCAATTGTTAAAATACCTTTTTCTCGTGCTATTTCTGCTATCACAGGCGCTGCACCAGTTCCAGTACCACCACCCATTCCTGCAGTAATAAATAACATTTTAGTATTTGCATCTAACAATTCACTAATCCTATCGGAACTTTCCTGAGCAGCTTTCATACCAACATCGGGATTTGATCCTGCTCCTAATCCTTCAGTTAAATTTTCTCCTAATTGTATTTTTATAGGTATAGGACTAGCCTCTAGTGACTGTAAATCTGTATTACATATTACAAAATCTACTCCCTTAATACCATGTTCAAACATATAATTTACAGCATTACTACCACCACCACCTACGCCCATAACCTTAATCTGAGAAGATTGATTTTTAGGCAACTGAAATTCGAAATCCGTATCTATTAAACTCATAATGTATTTTTTTTATTAAACTATTAATTAATCAATATCGTCTTCAAAGAAACTTGTAAACTTTGCAATAAGACTACTTGATTTTTTTTTCTTTGATGATTCCTCAAAACTATCTTTTGTATTATTTTTAGAAATATTTTTTATTTTTTTCTCAAAACCTTTTAAAACTAGTCCAACTCCAGTAGAAAACATTGGACTTGTAACTAAATCTTTAGATTCATTTGCTATATGTTCATTGGGATATCCAATTCTAGTTTCTTTTGCAGTAATAAAAGAAACTAATTGCTGTAAGTTTTTCACTTGAGAACCCCCTCCTGTTAATACAATACCAGTCATTAATTTACTCTCATATCCAGATACTTTTATCTCATGATAGACTAGATCAATGATTTCTTTCATTCTTGCGCCAATAATTTCAGAAAGATTTTTAACTGCTATTTCTTTTGGCTCTCGACCTCTTAATCCAGGTATTGATACCATAACATTATCCTGTTCTTCAGTATACATAGCTGATCCAAACTTAATTTTCAATAATTCAGCTTGTTTTTCTAAAATTGACAGACCTGTTTTAATATCTTTTGTAACAATATTACCTCCAAATGGAATTACTGCAGTATGTCTAATAATTTTATCTAAAAAGATAGCAACATCTGTTGTTCCTCCACCAATATCTACTAAAGCTACTCCTTCGCGCAACTCATCATCATCTAATGTAGCAACAGCAGACGCAAATGGCTCTAATATTAATTCTTTAGGAACTAAGCCTGCTTTCTCAACACATCTCATTATATTTTTAACCGCACCAACTTGTGCTGTTATAACATGGAAATTTGCCTCAAGCTTTACTCCAGCCATACCTTTGGGGTCTTGAATACCATCCTCACCATCAACCGTATACTCTTGTGGTATAACATGAATTACCTCTTCTCCAGGAATTGTAATTAACTTGAACATATTATCTTTTAGCTTATCTATATCAACCTGACCTATTTCTATTTCAACATTATCACGTACAATCTCTCCTCTATGCTGTAGACTTTTAATATGCTGACCTGCAATTCCAACAAAGACCTCATTAATTTTAATGTCATTTTTTTTCTCAACCTCTTCTATAGCTAATTTGATTGACGCAACTGTTTTATCAATATTTGAAACTATTCCTCTAGAAACACCGCTAGAAAGAGCTTTGCCATTACCTAAAATTTCTATTTTATCATACTGATTCTTTCTCCCAATTATAATTGAAACTTTAGTAGTTCCAATGTCTAAACCAACAATTATATCAGAATTATTAATATTTGTTTTTTCCATAATTTAATTTTTTGAACAAATTATTTGATCAGTATATTTTAAGCTAATTGAACTATAATAAGTCCATCCTTTATATTTAATAATATTATTATAAAACAACATTAAATTATTAAACTTCAGCTCTATCGAATCAAGATCTCCAATATTAATGTGCTGATTTTTAATGCGCGTAACTAATATAGTATTATCCTTTTTAAAATGAATTTGTGTAATTAATGATTTTAAAAATTCATTTGATTTGATGAATTTGGCCAGACTACAAATATCTTCTGTTTTAAAATAATTAATATCACCACTGGCTATTAGATTTCTTGAAGTATATGAATTCGAAAGTGGAATTAAATAACAATCCTCATCTAAATAATAACTACTATCAGATTCAAATACTCTAAGTGTGGGGCTACGCTCTATTATACTTATATCTACTGATCCATTATGATTCAAAGAAACTTGAGAATCTTTTATTTGTGGTTGATTATTTATAACTAATTCAATAGAATAAATATCAAATATTTCCTGTTTATCATAAAGCAAACCATGATATTTTAAAAGTTCTAAAACTTGATCTTCATTTATAAAACCATCATCTCCATTTTTAATATCAATCGATTCTATCCATTGAGCTTCTAAACTTTTACTTGTTAGACTAAAAGATACTAATATAGTAAACAAAGCACAAACAAAAACTGACTGAAAAATTACAATAAGCTTCTTCATTATTTCATCATTTCTTTTATTGGTCTAACCAAACTACTTATATCTCCAGCTCCTAAAGTTAATAGAACATCTAAATCTTTTTCTTCTAGAAGAGATATTATACTAGATTTAGTAGATGTTATCTTAGATTTATTTGAACATAAATCTAATAACATATCTGAATTTACTCCTTTTATAGGCTGTTCTCTAGCAGCGTAGATATCCATTATAATTAAATGATCTGCTAATGATAGAGAGTTTGCAAAATCTATAGCAAAATCATTAGTCCTAGAATATAAATGTGGTTGAAAAACAACTGTTACTATTCTACTAGGAAATAATTTTTTTACAGTTTCGATTGTAACAGAAATTTCATTTGGATGATGAGCATAATCATCAATATATACATGCTTATCTGAAATAATATGGGTATCAAATCTTCTTTTTATACCATAAAAAGATTTAAATGAATTCGTTATACTATTATTATCAATATTTAAATATGAACTAGCTGTTATTGCAGCTAAAGCATTACTAATATTATGTAATCCAGGCATTGATAATAAAATACTAGCTTTAGAAGAGCACTCTTCTGAAGTATTAAAGTTACTATTAAAATTAAAATTAGTTATATTAATTTTTTGTTTTATACAATCAGCATAATAATCAGATTTATCTGAATGTGAATATGTAAATAGCTTTCCATTTTTGGGTGAAGTAAAATATTCTGCAATACTTTCTTCTATAATTAGACAACCATCATCTTTTACTTGTGAGGCAAATTGTTTAAATGAAGAGATTAGATCATCATGATCTTCATAAATATCTAAATGATCTAAATCTAATGAAGTAATAATAGCAATATTTGGATTTAAATTAAGAAAAGAATAATCATATTCATCAGCTTCTACAACTAGATAATTACTATCATTAGATAATAAAAAATTAGTGTCATAATTTTTACTAATACCACCAAAGAAAGCTGTACAGTCTACATTTGTATTTTTTAAAATATGTGCTAGCATAATTGAAGTTGTTGTTTTTCCATGAGTTCCAGCAACTGCAATAGTATAATAATGCTCACTTATTAATCCTAGTGCTTCTGCTCTTTTACACATATTAAAACTATTATCACTAAAATATGAATAGATACTATTATTACTTATAGCTGAACTATATATAACAAGCTGATTACTACTTTCATTAATATTAAAAGCATTTGGTATAGCATTAATGTTATCTGCATAAGTTATTTCAATACCTTCATCTTCTAAATCAACTGTTAGATCAGATTTCACTCTATCATATCCATACACAATTTTATCTTGAGAATAAAAATATCTAGCTAAAGCACTCATACCAATACCTCCAATTCCTATCAAATAAATATACTTGAAAGATTTTATATTCATTTTTTTAATAAATCAAGTGCATGATTAGCAATTACTAATGATGATTCTTTAACTTCCATTTTTTTAATATTTCTACTTAACAACTCTTTAAGTTGAACGTCATTATATAAATTAATAATAGTACTTACAAGTTTATCATTTGCATCCACATCATTTACCAGCAATGCTGCATTTTTATTAACTAGTGATTGTGCATTTTTAAACTGATGATTTTCAGCAACATTAGGTGAAGGGACTAAAATAACCGGCTTACCAATACAACATAGTTCAGAAATTGCAATAGCACCAGCTCTAGAAATAATTATATCAGCAGCTTGATAAGCCAAATCAATATCCTTAATAAAAGAATATGTGTTAATTCCATGTGTATTTATTTCTTGAATTGCATTATTAGCTTTACTAGAAAAAGCTTTTCCTGTCTGCCAAATAAGATTAATCTGATTCTCTTTAAAAATATTTAAACCATTAAGGATTGAAGTATTTATTGTTTTTGCACCTAAACTTCCTCCAACAACTAAAATTGTAGATTTTTCAATATCTACATTAAAAAATTTAGCAGCATCATTAGTTTTAGAATTATGATTGAGAATATTTTTTCTAATTGGATTTCCGGTTAAAAGAATCTTATCTTCAGGAAAGAATCGATGCATATTTTCATACGCTACACATATTAAATCAACATGTACTGATAATATTTTATTTGTAATTCCTGCATATGAGTTTTGTTCTTGAATTAATGTAGGGATATTTTTTTTTGAAGCTACATACAAAATTGGCCCACTTGCAAATCCTCCTGTTCCTATAACCAAATCAGGTTTAAATCTATTAATAATAATAAATGAAAATAAAATACTATGAACTAATTTTAAGGGAAATAATATATTTTTTAATGTCAATCTTCTTTGAAAACCACTAATCCATAACCCTTTAATTTTAAAACCAGCATTTGGCACTTTTTCCATCTCCATTTTATTTTTAGCACCAACAAATAAAAATTCTATATTATTATTTATCTCTTTTAATGATCGTGCAATAGCAAGTGCAGGAAAAATATGTCCTCCAGAACCACCACCGCTAATAATAATTTTAAGCTGTTTCATATTCTCTATCTGATGTGTCATTACTAACACTAAGAATAATTCCTAATGTAATAC
>JABGXK010000034.1 GCA_018675825.1 Flavobacteriales bacterium
CTATTTCTTTTTCTATGTCTTCAAAACTTGATAAAATCTCAGCTTTTTCATTTCTAACAACAATTGTATGTTCAAAATGTGCTGATGGTTTACTATCAAGTGTTGTTATTGTCCACCCATCACTATGTTGCAATATCTTTCTTGTACCCATATTAATCATTGGTTCAATAGCTATAACTAAACCTTTTTTTAATTTAATTCCATATCCTCTTCTTCCATAATTAGGAACTTCAGGACTTTCATGTAGTTTCTTACCTAAACCATGACCTACTAATTCTCTAACAACACCATAACCATTTTTTTCTGCGTGATCTTGAATAGCAAAACTAATATCACCCATTCTATTTCCTATAATAGCTTTTTCAATTCCCTTATATAATGCCTCTTTTGTAACTCTTAAAAGATTACCTAAATTATCATCTACCTGACCAATTTCATAAGTATACGCAGAATCTCCATAATAACCATTCATATAAACTCCACAATCTACTGATAAAATAGAATTATTAGATAATAAATTATCATTTGGTATTCCATGAACTACCTGTTCATTAGGAGACATACATAATGTAGAAGGAAAACCATTATAACCTTTAAAGGCAGGAATACCTCCATTATCTCTAATAAATTCTTCAGCTATTAAATCTAAAGTTAAAGTAGAAATTCCAGGCTTAATAAGACTAGCAATTTCTGCATGAGTTTTTGCAACAAGTAAAGAACTTTCTCTAACTAAATCTATTTCTTCTTCTGATTTATAATGAATCATTATCTAATGATTACATAATATTTCCAGAAGACTTTCCTTTTATTCTACCTGACTCCATTAAGCCATCATAATGACGCATTAATAAATGACTTTCTATCTGTTGTAGTGTATCTAATATAACACCTACTAAAATTAATAATGATGTACCACCATAAAACTGAGCAAACTGAACATTAACACCTCCTTGCATTGCAAAAGCAGGTAATATTGCAACTAATCCTAAAAATAAAGAACCAGGAAAAGTAATACGTGACATAATATTATCCAAATAATCTGCTGTCGCTCTTCCAGGTTTAATACCTGGAATAAAACCACCATTTTTTTTCATATCATCTGCCATTTGATTAGGATTAACTGTCATAGCAGTATAAAAATAAGTAAATGCCACAATCATAAAAAAGAAAAGCAAATTATACCAAAAACCTTGGAAATCACTAAGAACTCTTGATATGCCCTCTAGTTGATCATTATCTGAAAAACCAACTAGTGTAATTGGTACAAACATAATTGCTTGTGCAAAAATTATAGGCATAACTCCAGCAGCATTAACTTTAAGAGGTATAAACTGTCTTACTCCTCCATATTGTTTATTACCAATTACTCTCTTTGCGTATTGAACAGGTATTCTACGTGTACCTTGAACAAGAAGAATAGTAACTAATATCACGAAAAGCAATAAAAGCATTTCAACAAGAAAAAGCACCAATCCTCCACTAGCAGATTCAAGTGCTAGGCCAAATTCTTGCATTAATGATTGAGGGAAACTTGCAATAATACCAATCATAATTAATAATGATATACCATTTCCTACTCCTCTATCAGTAATTTTCTCACCCAGCCACATAACAAACATAGTACCTGTAACTAGAATAATAATTGATGAAAACCAAAATACACCAGGATCAAGAAGAAAAGCATCTGCAGGTAAAGTGTTTTTTAAATTAGCTATATAACCAGGAGCCTGTCCTCCTGTAATAAGAATAGTTAAATATCTTGTGATATTATTAATCTTTCTTCGACCACTCTCACCTTCTTTCTGTAATTTTTGGAAATAAGGAACAGCCATTCCTAGTAATTGTATAACAATAGATGCTGATATATATGGCATAATTCCAAGAGCAAAAATAGAGGCTTGAGAAAATGCTCCACCAGTAAACATGTTAAGTAACCCAAGTAAACCATCAGAAGTTTGATCCTGAAGAGCTGTTAGTTGTGCTGGATCAACTCCAGGAATAACAACAAAAGAACCGAATCTATATATAGCAAGAATACCAAGAGTAACTAAGAGTCTATTTCTTAGATCTTCAATATTCCAGATATTTCTAATCGTTTCTATTAATTTCTTCATTCTATTTTTCTAAAATATTAGCAGAACCACCTGCTTTTTCAATAGCTAATCTGGCAGAATCTGAATATGCATCAGCAGAAATTGTAAGCTTTGATTTTAATTCTCCTCTACCTAAAATCTTAACTAAATCTTTTTTCTGAACTAAACCATTATCAATTAAAGTCTGTTTATCAACTTTGTTTTTAATCTTCTTATTGTCAACAAGAGCTTGAATAGTATCAATATTTACTCCATTATATTCAACTCTGTTGGGATTAGTAAATCCAAACTTAGGAACTCTTCTTTGTAAGGGTTGTTGACCACCTTCAAAACCAATTTTCTTAGAGTATCCAGATCTAGATTTTGCACCATTATGTCCTCTAGTAGAAGTACCTCCCCTTTTAGACCCCTCGCCTCTTCCAATTCTTTTTCCGCTTTTTATTGAACCTTTAGCAGGTTTTAAATTATGTAATTCCATATTTATTCTACAATAGTAATTAAATGTTTAATCTTATTTATCATTCCATCTATTTGAGGAGTTAAATTGTGTTCAACAATTTGATGCATCTTTCTTAGACCAAGAGCATCCAAAGTTCTTTTTTGATCCTTTGGCCTACCAATTCTACTTCTTGTTTGTTGTATCTTAATCTTATTCATAATAGATATATTAACCGTTAAAAACTTTATCCAGCTTAATTCCTCTTTGCATTGCCACTGTTCTAGCATCTCTAAGTTCTAGTAATGCTTTAAGAGTAGCTTTAACCAAATTATGAGGATTTGAAGATCCTTTAGATTTAGCTAACACATCTTTAACTCCAGCACTCTCTAAAACTGCACGCATTGCACCACCAGCTTTTACACCAGTACCATTTGAAGCTGGTTTTATTAAAACCTGAGACCCCCCAAACTTACTTACTTGTTCATGAGGAATTGTTCCTTTATATATTGGTACTTTCACAAGATTTTTTTTAGCAGAATCAATAGCTTTTGCAATTGCAGTAGACACATCTTTAGACTTACCTAAGCCAATACCAACTATATTTTTTTCATCACCAACAACAACTATTGCTGAAAAACCAAAAGCTCTACCTCCTTTAGTTACCTTTACTACTCTTTGGATACCAACTAAACGATCTTTTAATTCAATATCTGATGATATTTTTACCTTCTTATCTTTTGCTAATTTTAACATATCTATATTTCTTAAAAATTTAATCCTGCTAATCTAGCTGCATCAGCTAAAGCTTTTACTCTTCCGTGGTATAAAAACCCCCCCCTATCAAAAACTACATTATTAATACCTGCACTTTTTGCTCTATCTGCTATCATTTTACCTACAGATTTAGCTTGTTCAATTCTTGTTAATTTATCTTCTGATAAATCACCTTCTCTAGATGAAGCTGCTGCCAAAGTAGTTGATGAACCATCATCAATCAATTGAGCATAAATCTCATTATTACTTCTAAAAACAGCTAATCTTGGCTGTTCTTGTGAACCAACAATACGTTTTCTTATCTTAAATCTTACTTTTTGTCTTTTATCTTTTTTTGATTTCATCATATTTATCAAATTTTAACTAGCAGATGTTTTACCTGCTTTTCTTCTTACATATTCATCAACATATCTAATTCCTTTTCCCTTGTATGGTTCTGGAGGTCTAAAGGATCTAATTTTTGACGCAACCGCACCTAATAATTGTTTATTATAAGATGTTAATGTTACAATTGGAGCTTTTCCTTTATCTGTTTCAGCAATTACTTTTATTTCTTGAGGAATCTGCATAGCAATATTATGTGAGAAACCAACTGAAAAATCAAGTGTTTGTCCACTAACAATAGCTCTATAACCTACACCAATAAATTCTAATTTTTTTGTATATCCAACTGATACTCCTTTTATCATATTATAGACTAGCGCTCTATATAAACCATGCATTGACCTAGATTCTTTGTGATCATTATTTCTTGAAAATGAAATTAAATTATCCTTAATCTCAATAGAAATTAAAGGATTAAAATCTTGAGATAACTCACCTAGTTTCCCTTTAACATTTATACAATTTCCATCAAGGTTAACTGAGACTCCCTCTGGTATATTAACTGGATTATTTCCTATTCTTGACATTTTACTTTTTTCTTATTATATTAATATACATGACAAAGAACTTCTCCACCAACCTTAAGATCTCTTGCTTCTTTATCAGTAATCACTCCTTTAGATGTTGAGATTATTGCAATACCTAATCCATTAATTACCCGAGGTAATTTTTTAGAGTCAGTATATTTCCTTAATCCAGGCTTACTAATTCTAGTTAATTTTTTTATAGCAGGTAATTTAGTTCTCATATTATACTTCAAAGCAACTTTAATATTACCTTGAAAATTAATATCATCTTCAAATTTATAATTTAGAATATAACCTTTCTCATGAAGAATTCTAGTTATTTCCTTTTTAATATTTGAAGCAGGAATATCAACAACTTTATGACCTGCCATTTGAGCATTTCTTACTCTAGTTAAATAATCTGATATTGGATCTGTATACATCTTTTTTATTCTTTTTTAAATTACCAACTTGCTTTTTTAACACCTGGAATCAAACCAAAATTTGCCATTTCTCTAAACATAACTCTAGAAACCCCAAATTGCCTCATATAACCTTTAGGCCTTCCAGTTAGCTTACATCTATTATGAAGTCTTACTGGAGACGCGTTTTTAGGTAATCTTTGTAATCCCTCATAATCCCCAGCAGCTTTAAGGGCTGCTCTCTTATCAGCATACTTTGCTACACATTTCTCTCTTTTAACTTCACGAGCTTTCATTGATTCTTTTGCCATATATTTATTATCTTTTAATAACTATTTATTATTACTCTTTTTAAAAGGTAAACCTAATTCTGTAAGTAATGCTAAAGCTTCAGTATCTGAATCTGAATCTGTTACAAATGTAATATCCATACCTGTTACTTTTAAAACCTTGTCAATACTAATTTCAGGAAATGCAATCTGTTCTTTAATTCCTAGAGTATAATTACCTCTTCCATCAAAACCTTTATTTGATATACCTTGAAAATCTCTAACTCTAGGTAATGTAGAAGTAACAAATCTATCAAGAAATTCATACATTTTATTTCCTCTAAGAGTTACCATGACTCCTACTGGCATTCCCTTTCTAAGTTTAAAATTTGAAATATCTTTTCTAGATTTAGTCAAAACTGCTTTTTGACCAGTAATTAATGTCATTTCATGTTGAGCAGCTTCAATTTGTTTCTTATCATTAACAGCACTTCCAACACCTTGGTTTAATGATATCTTAACTAACCTTGGTACTTCCATTACTGATTTATAATTATCCTTAAGATTATTAATAATCTCAGTATTATATTTTTTCTTTAATCTTGGTATATATTCCATTACTTTATTACTTCTTTAGTTGTTTTAGAATATCTAACTAATTTTCCACTTTTCTCATCTCGTAATCTTCCAACTTTAGTTCCTTTACCTGAGCTTGGATCAATAAATTGTAAATTAGAAATATGTATAGATGATTCTTGTTTAATTATTCCTCCTTGAGGGCTAGCAGCATTTGGCTTAGTATGTTTTGAAACCATATTAACACCTTCTACAATTACTCTATTGTCAATAGGGAATACTTTAACTACCTTTCCTTTTGATCCTTTAGAAGTTCCAGTAATTACTAACACTTCATCATTCTTTTTAATTTTTATTTTTCCCATATTCTATATATTATAATACCTCTGGAGCTAATGAAACAACTTTCATAAAATCATTATCACGTAATTCTCTAGCAACAGGACCAAATACACGAGTTCCTTTCATTTGTCCATTTTCATCAATAATGACACAAGCATTATCACTAAATCTAATATATGAACCATCTGCTCTTCTTACCTCTTTCTTTACTCTGACAACAACAGCTGTTACAACTTGACCCTTCTTAATTGTTCCAGAAGGTGTAGCATTTTTAACTGTACCAACAATCTTATCTCCTAATGAAGCATATCTTTTTCCTGTACCACCTAATACTCTAATACAAAGGATTTGTTTAGCTCCACTATTATCCGCAACATTTAATCTAGATTCTTGTTGTATCATTATTTTACTCTTTCAATTATTTCCACTAACCTCCAATTCTTATTTTTACTAATTGGTCTTGTTTCCATGATTTTAACTGTATCCCCTTCATTACATTCATTCTTTTCATCATGTGCTACAAACTTTGATGTTTTATTAAGGAATTTACCATAAAGCTCATGCTTAACTCTTCTCTCAATTGAAACTACGATAGATTTTTCCATTTTATTACTAGTTACAATTCCAACCCTTTCTTTTCTTAAATTTCTATTCATAATAAAATAATTAATTTGATAGATTTTTTCTATTAGATAACTCTGTCATTATTCTTGCAATTTTTTTTCTTGCAAATTTAATAGATAGAGGGTTTTCTAATGGAGAAACTGAATGACTCATTTTAAGTTTAACTAATCTTTCCTTTTCAGAAACTAAAAGATCATTCAGTTCATTAATCGGCATCTCTGTTAATACTATTGATTTCATTTATTTATTTTTAAACTAGAAGATCTCTTCTAATAACAAATTTTGTTTTAATTGGTAGTTTCTGAGCGGCTAACCTTAATGCTTCCTTAGCAACTTCTAAATCAATACCATCACACTCAAAAAGCATTCTACCTGGACTAACGGTAGCTGCCCAGTACTCTGGGGCTCCTTTTCCTTTACCCATTCTTACTTCAGCAGGCTTTTTTGTTATTGGTTTATCAGGAAAGACTCTTATCCAAACCTGACCTTGTCTCTTCATATATCTAGTAACTGCAATCCTTGCTGCCTCAATTTGCCTAGCAGTTAACCATGTTTCTTCTAAGGCTTTAATACCAAATGATCCAAAAGCTAAAAGATGACCCCTTTGGGCATTACCCTTCATCTTTCCTTTTTGCATCTTTCTATATTTTGTTTTCTTTGGCTGTAACATTTATCTATTTTTTCAATTTATCTATTTTCGTCTTCTTTGCTGATTCATACCTCCTTTTTTTGGAGTTTTAAAATGCAACATTAAATCACGTTTTCCATATACTTCACCTCTACATATCCATACCTTAACTCCAATTAAACCATAAGTAGTTTGAGCTTCTGCTAAAGAATAATCAATATCAGCTCTAAAAGTATGTAATGGGGTCCTTCCATCCTTAAACATCTCTGATCTAGCCATCTCAGCTCCATTTAATCTACCTGAAATTTGTACTTTTATTCCTTCTGCACCCATACGCATAGTTGAAGCAATTGACATTTTAACTGCTCTTTTATAAGAAATCCTTCCTTCAATTTGTCGAGCAATACTATCAGCTACAAGAGTAGCCTCTAGCTCAGGCTTTTTAACTTCAAAAATATTAATTTGAATTTCCTTGTCAGTAATCTTATTAATTTCTTGCTTTAAAGTTTCAACTTCTTGACCACCTTTTCCAATAATAATTCCAGGTCTTGCTGTATGGATAGTTATAGTAACTAATTTTAAAGTTCTTTCTATTGCAATCTTAGACACACTTCCTTTTGAAAGCCTAATCTTTAGATATTTTCTAATTTTAGCATCTTCAGCAAGCTTATCTCCAAAATTATCACCTCCATACCAATTAGATTCCCAACCTCTAATTATACCTAATCTATTACCTATTGGATTTGTTTTTTGTCCCATAAATTAATTTATTTCAGTTTCTCTACTATTAACAACAAGAGTAACATGATTTGATCTTTTTCTGATTCTATGTGCTCTCCCTTGTGGGGCTGGCTGCACTCTTTTTAACATTCTACCTCCATCAACAGTCACCTCCGATACATATAAGTTACTTTCATCCATCTTCTTACCTTCATTTTTAGCTTCCCAATTTGCTAATGCAGATATAAGTAATTTTTCCATTCTGTTAGAAGCTTCTTTTGGATTTAACTTTAATTCAGATAATGCACGTTCTGCATTCATACCTCTAATCAAGTCAGCAATAA
>JABGXK010000035.1 GCA_018675825.1 Flavobacteriales bacterium
AGTTGGAGGTTAACAAGGTTGAAGCTGCACACAAGAATATGTTTGTAGCTGGATGGAGACCTGCTGTTGGATGGTCATGCTGCTTCGCGTTAGTCTATTCTACGATTTTATCTCCCATCTTAGGCATATGGTTCACTGTACCGCCTGTAGACAGCTCGTTGCTGACAACAGTATTAATGGGTATGTTAGGTCTTGGTGCTATGCGAACCGTTGAGAAGACTAAAAAAGTCCAGAGAGACAGGTAGTGCTTGCGGAGATTGCAGCGGCCAACGCTGCCTTCAAAATTATCCAGAAAGCAATCGAGAATGGAAAAGAGCTATACGATTGCGGCACGGCAACTACTGATTACTTTAATAATAAAAGTGCAATTACTAAACCTGTGATGCCAAATAATAAATAATATTGAACAAAAAATGTTGCTGTAGCAGTTCCCGTATCTAATGACCGCGGATCATAGATCAATGATATTTCATTCTGAATATTGTGGGCTTCAATTCCGAAGATATATGCTAATTTTGGAATTCCTGATATTCCCAGATTACCATTTGCTGCATGATAATCAAAAAACCACATATTAGGTAAAATCCCTCTACCAAAAGCACGATCAAAAATGTTTATATAAGAGTAATACAAATTATCTATATTAAAAGTAAGATCATTTCTAAATAAAGAAAGTAATGACGGTAATATTAAGGCAATTGAGCCATATAATAGTATTTTATTTAAAAATATTTTTCTTTTATTGCTCAAAAGCATTAATGAATAAAAGAAGGTAATAACTAATAAAGTTGAAGGTCCCCTTGCTCCATAAAGCGTAACTATTATTAGTGTAATGAACAGAACAAGTAGAGATTTAATATTCTCAGTAAAAAAACCCCATAAGCTACTGCTTTTCCCATTATAAATAGTTGAGGCAATATTTGCCATTATTATTGGGCCAATACAACTGGTTACAAAATAAAATAGATATCTCATATATATTGGCAAGCCGAAAGCAAAAGAAGACTCCCTAATATAGTCATAATCATAACTATCAATTAATATTGAATATAATCCGGTTCTATTAAGGGGAACAAATAAAAGATATATAAACGCTATAAATAACATAGTAATAAATAGAAATTTTATATGCTTTTGAAACCTTTGATTATTATATTTACTAATAATAAAAAACAATTTCGAGTAAGCTTTCCGAAATGATAAACCAGACCAAAGTAAAAGGCATATATTGAAAATATTTGTTACATATATGTATAATTCTGGGTTTAAAATAGAGTATTCTAAATAATCGAAATAGAAAAAAGTCCCAATATTAAGAGATACTAAAATACAAACTGCTACTATAAAACTAGGTTTTAAAAAAATAATAATACCGTCTTTTTGAGTAAATAATAATACTAATATTAATTGTATGAAAACCAAAATATAATATGTTGGCAATAAATCCATATTTTAACTATTAAGATCGCAATAGAATGCTTTTAATTGATTACTATGTAATATAATTGATATGATTAAAACTAATATTAAAGCGAATAAAGAAAAAATAAAACTCAGGTTAAAGCTGGAAAACAATGACCATAATAATGTAAATAATATGATTTTTACGAATAATTTAAGGTATAATTTTATTAATTTCTTTAGATCGAAATTAGCTATTTTATAAATTAGTATATGGTAAAATATATAAATTAATCCCATTATAATCATCTGTGTAAATACAATATAAATCCCTGAGCTTTTATACATCCAATTTATAGCTAATCCTGCAGAAACTAATATGAACGTCGCTAATTCCATAAAAAATGCAATTTTCTGTTTTCCTTTCACATCAAATACTCGATCCAAGTAATTTGAAAACATATGAGGGAACGTTGCTATACTTACGTAAATAAATATTTCCCCTGCTCCTTTCCATTTATCTCCAAGAAAATTTACACATAGTTGTTCTGAATTAAATAATAACCATGCCCAAATTGGGGAAATTAAATTCACTTTAATGGAATTTAAGGAAACCACAATTTTCTCAAATTTGCTAACCCCATACTTTTGGAATTGTTGGAAAACTAATGGCCTTATAGAAGCAGCTACCACTGTATTCGGTATATTTAACAATCTATAACTTAATGAATATAATGACCCTATGCCTGCATTCTGACCTCCAATAAAAAAATATATTAATCTCTCTCTTAATGTGCCAATTAAATTATACGGCGTCATAAAAAAAGGATATCTAAAATGCTTTTTGCCTAATATATACAACCTTTTTATTTGTATAGATTTTTTAATTTTCAAAGCATTAATTTTATTTATTACAATAATAATAATAATTGTAGTAAAAACTTGTCCAAGTACTGTGCCCATCACAAGGTTTTTTGAGCTATCAGTATAAATCCCAAATAATATATGAAAAAGACTTGTCATTATTGGAGTTAAGGCTTGTAAAGCTGCATACAGTTTATAATTCTCAAAAGTCGAAACCCAATTATAAAAAATATTGTTCAAAACACTTGTATAAATAAACACCCCAAAGCTTAAGCACCAAAATTTATTATCTTTTTCAAATATTCCTACATATAGAAATATTGAAACAATAATTGAAGTAATTATTACACCTATCATTGCACATAACTTGCAAACTGATGAAGAATTTATTCGATTTTCCAATATAATTGCAGATTCATATCCAAGAGTAACTAGAGGCATACAAACCATTGATAAAGAAAACCATATTACCCACTCTTCATAAACTGTTGGGTCGTAGATACGCGTTATGACTGGCGTCATTATTAAAATAGAAAGTAATACTAAACCTCTTGATATCAGTAAGGTTATAGCATGTTTTGCTATTTCCATTTTAAATAAATTATATTTCTATTTTGAATAGTTTTTTCCATTGTAAGAAACTTATTATCCGCCACGGATATGAATTTAATTGAGAATTAATATTCTTATGGCAATTCCAAATATTTTTTGATTTTTCAATATTTAATATACTGCAATTCTTTGCCTCATTACTGTTAAGTAAATCTTGGGCAATAGGATCTAAACCTTTAATCCATTTTCTTCTTTTTAAATCAAATCCTTTTTTGTCTCTTCTTTTCGCAAGTTTATTAGGAATTATTCCATCTAGTGCTTTTATAAGGATATCCTTACCTAATCCTTCTTCACTAAAGTGCTGTTTTTCTGCAATTTTATTTGCAAAATTTAATATTGGTTTACTCACAAATGGAACTCTAGATTCAACAGAATTACTCATAGAAGCCCTATCTTGATACCTTAATAAATGCGGAAGCGTTGACAAATTTCTAGCAATTCTTAGGGCTTCACTTAATTTATACCTTCCTTTTGTCACAGTTATGGGCTGGATATTTCCTAC
>JABGXK010000036.1 GCA_018675825.1 Flavobacteriales bacterium
TGGAAGGAAAATTATAGTAGATACATATGGAGGAAAAGGAGCTCACGGAGGTGGTGCATTTTCAGGAAAAGATCCTTCAAAAGTAGATAGATCAGCAGCATATGCAACTAGACATATTGCAAAAAACTTAGTCGCAGCAGGATTAGCTGAAAGAATTCTAGTACAAGTATCATATGCAATTGGAGTAGCTGAGCCAATGGGGATATTTGTAGATACATACGGAACTGCTAAAGTTTCAAAAAAAGATGGAGAAATTGCTGCTATAATTAAGAATATGGAGTGTTTTAATCTTAAACCAGCATCTATAATAAATAGACTTAAGCTTAAAAACCCAATTTATCTAGATACTGCTGCATATGGACACATGGGTAGGAAATCTGAAAATAAAAAGTTTAGTTTTTTAATTAATGGTAAAAATATAGTTAAAGAAGTTGAAACATTTACATGGGAAAAATTAGATTGTCTAGATCAAGTCCGTAAAGCATTTGAACTGTAATAAAAATTAATTAACTTTAAAGCCACTTAATCATAAGTGGCTTTTTTTTGAACTATGAGACTATATATATTACTGGCTTTTCTTTTTTTAAATTTTAATTTATATTCTCAGGCAGAAAAAAAATATGATATTCAATCTGATAATTTACCAGATTGGGTTCAACTAATGTACTCGAAAAATATTGATGAAGGAAAAGTTATTAATGCATATAAGAATTATTACAAAAAAAATAATCTTATAAAAAATAAGCATACCCAATATTACAAGAGATGGATAAGAAGCTTAAGTAGAGAAACATTACCAATTAAAAATGTAAAATCAAAAAGTTCAAATCAATGGGAATGTGTCGGTCCTTGGGATTTTGATATTAATGCGCAAAGTAGAAGTTATGCTCCAGGAGCTGCCCATCTTTATACCATAGAGCAATCAGTAAGTAATAGTAATGTATTGTATGCAGGATCGGCCACTGCAGGAGCATGGAGATCAGATGACAAAGGTGATAACTGGCGTCTTATTACTGGAAATCTTCATCTTTCAGGAGTTTATGCAATAGAAATAGATCATCAAAATGAAGATATTATTTATATCTCTGGAAATGGAGGGATTTACAAATCATCAAATGGAGGTATATTATGGACTTTTATAGGAGATACTAACTTTAATAGTCAATCCCACTCAATTAAAGATATCAAGATGCATCCTCAAAATAATCAGATATTATTTTTAGCTTCAAATCAAGGATTATATAAATCAACTGATGGAGGTAATACTTTTACTGAAATAATGAGTGGAGAATTCCAAGAAATTGAATTTCATCCACTCAGCTCGGATACAATGTATTTTATAAAACAAGATGCAAATTATACAGAATTTTACAGATCTGATAATAATGGGAATACAATTAATCAATTTTCAAGTGGTTGGCCTAATCCATCAGCTAATGATGAGCAAAAACGAACAGAAATTGCTGTAAGTATTGCTAATCCAAATAAAATTGTAGCTCTAGCAACAGGTTCCGCAAATGGTGGTAGTGGATTATATGGTATATATATTAGTTACGATAAAGGAGAAAACTGGGTATTTAGATGTTGTGGACCGCAACCTGCAGGAGTGCCAAATTCTAATAATATAAATATGATGGGATGGCAACCAAGTGGTTTAGATGATGGAGGTCAATATTATTATGATCTAGCTTTAGCAGTAAACCCTTTGGATGAAAATATTATACATGTAGGAGGAGTTAATCACTGGATTTCATTTGATGATGGAGTAACATTTAGCTGTCCGGCTAAATGGAGTGAGCCTCATAAAAAAGGTTATGTACACGCTGATATTCATGATATTAATTATTTTGGAAATGAACTTTGGTTTGCTTGTGATGGAGGTGTTTTCTATTCTGATAATAATGGAGATAGTATTACTAAAAAAATGTTCGGAATTGCCGGTACTGATTTTTGGGGATTTGGGGCAGGATTTAAAGATGGAGAAGTAATGATTGGTGGAACATATCATAATGGGACTCTTTTAAAAGATAATAATACATATATTAATGACTGGCTTTGTACTGATGGAGGTGATGGAGTCAGAGGTTTTGTGAATTTTGGTAATCCTAGAATTGCATATAGTGATTATGGAGGTAAAATACTCTCAGGAGATAGAAATATTGCTATCAGTACATTTTCAATTGATAAAAAACCTAATGCTTCGTATATAATTGGTGAATCTTCACAAATTGAATTTGATCCTAGATGTTATAATTGGATGTATTCTGGTAATGACACAACCTTATGGCTTTCGAAAAATAATGGAGCAAGCTTTGAGCCTATTCATCATTTTGATGCTAAAGTTACATCTGTTGAAGTTGCATGGAATAATCCAGATTATATTTATGTAGCAACATATCCAGGATGGTGGGATAAAAAACATTTATATAAATCTGAAGATGCTGGTAATACATGGACAGAAATCACCCCAACTGTATCTGATGAATGGATAACCTATGATATAACAATTAGTAGTCATGACGAAAATACAATTTGGATTTCTAGAAACTCAATGTATGGATCCTATCCAAATTATAATGGTGAGAAAGTATACAAGTCTAATGATGGAGGGGTTAGTTGGAATAACTTAACTAGTACTATATTAGATGATGTTTTCCCTACCAATATAGAACATCAAAGAGGTAGTAATGGAGGTGTATATTTAGGGACAAGAACAGCAGTCTATTATATAAATAACAATATGAGTGACTGGGTAATTTATGACAATAATCTTCCTAAACCATCTACATCAGTACAGCTTATACCATACTATAGAGAAGGACTTTTATTTAATGGAACTAATAGAAGTGTATATGAGATTGATCTTTATGAAAATTCATCTCCTTCTGCGCAAATATCTGCTGACAAAATGAATATTAATTGCATGAATGATACTGTAAAATTTGTTGATCACTCTGCGGTGAGATTATCAAGTGCATCATGGAATTGGAATTTCCCAGGAGGAACCCCAAGTATATCAAATCTTGAAAATCCTATTGTTACCTATAGTCAATCAGGTAACTATGATGTTTCTCTTACTGTTACAGATGCATATGGTAGTAGTTCACAAATACTTACAAATTTTATTACATATGATGATACTACCTCTTTGATAACAAACTCTACTGATTACAAGCAAGATTTTGAAAGTATTGTTTTTCCTCCTAAAGCCTGGCAGACACCATCATCTTCATTTGGATGGCAAAGTATAATTGTAGATACTGGAAGCAATTGTTTGCCAAATAAAGTTACGTACTTAGATCATTACCATATTAGCCAGAGAGGTGATAAAGCATATTTAATTAGTAATAAAGTACATTTAGGTAGTGGGCCTAATGCTATTAATTATCTAACATATGACTATTCATATTCTGGATTTTCAAGTGCTCATAATGATGGCTTTAGAATTGATATCTCTAATAACTGCGGATCAACATGGGATTCTATCTTTAGTGCTTATGGTGCAAATCTACAAACTACTCAATACCAATCAAGTGTATGGAGTCCTACTTGTAATTCATGGAAAACTGATAGTATTAATCTAACTAACTTAGGTTATAACAATGATACTATTATGTTAAGATTTGTTGCTATTAATGATTATGGAAATCAATTCTATATGGATAATGTAAATATTAAAGGAAATAATATTTTATCTAACAATATAGTTCAAGAAAATCAATTATTAATTTATCCAAATCCAAATAATGGAACATTTTCAATTATCTCAAATTATGAGAAACTAAATTATGAAGTTTATAATTTAGTTGGGGAGAAAATAAAATCAGGAAATCTCAATTATAGAGCCAATAAAATAGAAATACCTGGGTTAAAATCTGGAATTTACTTAATAGTCTTTAAGAATAGAAAAACTACTATTAACAAAAAAGTTACTATATACTAGATTAGATATGGATAACCTCTCCGTAAGCTTCAGCAACAGCTTCCATTACAGCTTCACTCATTGTAGGGTGGGGATGTATTGCCTTTAATATCTGATGACCAGTAGTCTCCAGTTTACGAGCTACAACAGCTTCCGCAATCATTTCTGTAACATTATATCCAATCATATGACATCCTAACCACTCACCATATTTTGCATCAAAAACTACTTTAACAAATCCATCTTTATGTCCAGATGCAGATGCTTTTCCAGATGCAGTAAAAGGAAACTTACCAACCTTAACTTCATAGCCGGCTTCTTTGGCCTTAGCTTCAGTAAGACCAACTGAAGCAATTTCTGGACTACAATATGTACAGCCAGGAATATTACCATAGTCAATAGGCTCAGGTTTTTCACCAGCAATGTTTTCAACACAAACAATACCTTCAGCTGATGCAACGTGAGCTAAAGCCTGTGTCGGTAATAAATCACCAATCGCGTAATAACCAGCAATATTTGTATTATAATATTCATCTACAACAAGCTTTCCATTTTCAGTTTTTATACCAACATCCTCTAAACCAATATTTTCAATATTAGCTGTAATTCCAACTGCAGATAAAACAACATCTGTATGAATAGTTTCATCACCTTTTTTTGTTTTAATAAAAACATCACATCCATTTGCTGAGTTCGTTACTTTTTCTACTGATGAATTAGTCATTACTTTAATGCCTGATTTCTTAAATGATCTCTGTAATTGTTTAGAAATATCTTCATCCTCAATAGGAACAATATTTGGCATGTACTCAACAATAGTAACATCTACACCCATAGCATTATAAAAATATGCAAATTCAACACCAATAGCTCCAGATCCTACTACAACCATTTTCTTAGGCATTGTCTTTAAAGTCATTGCTTCTCTATAGCCTATAATATTTTTACCATCTTGAGGTAAATTAGGTAAAACTCTTGATCTAGCACCAGTTGCGATAATTATATGTTTAGCAGAATATTCTATTATTTTACCGTCTTTTTCAACAGATACTATACCTCCCTTTTTTAATTTTCCGTAACCATAAATAACCTCAACCTTATTTTTCTTAGTTAAGTAAGAAATACCCTTACTCATTCCATCAGCAACATCTCTACTTCTTTTAATTACTTTAGAAAAGTCAGCGCTAGCATTAGAAACCGAAATACCAAAATCTTCAGCATGATTAATATACTCAAAAACCTGAGCACTTTTTAAAAGTGCTTTAGTTGGTATACAACCCCAATTTAAGCAGACTCCACCTAAACTTTCTTTTTCAATAACCGCTGTTTTTAATCCTAATTGTGAGGCTCTAATTGCAGTAACGTAACCTCCAGGACCACTACCTAATACTATAACATCAAAGTTCATATTCTTATTTTTTATGTAAATTATTACTATGCAATATTAGTTAAAATAACTTTAATTCATTCTTTAAATTTGTATTTTTGCATATAGACTATTACAGATGATAAAGTATAATATTTCATATAAATTTCCTCACAGACATTTAATAGATTTTGAACTTTCAGCACTTACAAATGGTGTAAAAAAAATGCAGTTCCAACTATCAGCTTGGAGACCGGGAAGGTACGAACTAGCAAACTTTGCACAAAACATTATTAATTGGCAGGTATATGATGATGAAGGAGATAAATTATATTTTAAAAAAATAACAAAAGACCTTTGGGAAGTAGATTGTAAAGGAACTAAAAAAATTACTGTAATTTATAACTTCTATGCAAACCAATTAGATGCAGGCGCTTGTTATCTAGATGAACATCAACTTTATTTGAACCCAGTTCATTGTATGTTTTATATAGTTGATAGAATGGATGAGGAATATCAGATAAATATGAATATTCCAGAAAGCTATAAGATTGCGTCATCTATGCAAAAAAATAGAAATACTTTATATGTAAAGGGGTATGATTTACTTGCAGAATCACCTATAATTTGCTCTTCTAACATTCAACATGATTCTTACCAAGTTAATAATATAGATTTTCATATTTGGTTTCAGGGTGAATGTAAACCAGATTGGGTAAAACTAAAAAAAGATTTTACTGCATTCACTAAAAGTCAAATAAAACACTTTGGAGTATTTCCAGTTGATGAATACCATTACTTCTTTCAAATTACACCATACAAAAGTTATCATGGTGTTGAGCACACCAAAAATACAGTCTTACTTTTAGGTCCTGGACATGAAATTATGAACAATAGGTATGAGGACTTACTTGGAGTTTGTTCTCATGAACTCTACCATACATGGAATATAAAAGCAATTAGACCAATAGAAATGTATCCTTATGATTATACTAAAGAAAATTACTTTCGAACAGGTTTTGTAGCAGAAGGTGTTACAACTTACATGGGTGATTTAATGCTATATAAA
>JABGXK010000037.1 GCA_018675825.1 Flavobacteriales bacterium
AAACCTTTTAGCAGTTCCAATTTCAACACTTTGGCTGTAAAATATTTTTATATTACCTATAATTCGTCAATATAAAGAGAAAAATCTTACATATTTGAATAATTTCTTGGATCTTTGAATGCCGATACTCAGAAGCTCCGGCCTTAATAACCAAATTAGGAAGAGGGGCTATAATAGGATTTACTGTGAGTGTATCCACATAACACAAGAAGCTCTATCTTTGGATTTTTTTCTACTATCTATTATGCACCAAATGTAGCAAAAACTAAGGACTACTTGTTTAGTTAATGCTAAACTTTAGATTTGAGAATTTTGTAGCAACAGAACTTATGAAATTACTGTCCTTTTCAGATATTAGAGCTAATCTCTCGCATTTTAGTACTAACTATAACAAAGAAGTTGATTTTTTCTTAGAGCGCCCTGACGGGACTCTTTCTGGAATAAAAGTTAAAACTTCTACAACTTTGTTAAATTAAAGAGTGTTTTTATTCAGTTATAAATATAAGTACCCCTATTTAAATCTATAGACATACTACTTCCTATTCAAAATAGATTTTAAACACTTACTATGATCCAAAATAAAATCAGCTTGCTCTTTACCTCTTAAGGGGAAATGATAAAGATCAAGATATGTTAATAATAATGGAGAGCAAAGAAGTTGCCCCTCTTTACTAACCAAACGCTTAAGTATATCTTTGTAATAGGGATCAATGAGAAGAACCTCATACCCTCTTTCTTTTGGTTCAAGATATAGCAAGCTCTCAATATCTTTTCTTTTAGAAGGAGACAGCATATATAGCTCAACTGTACGAAGGTTAGTATTACTTAATTTAAGTTCCTCTGCAGAAGAATGAAGAGCTAAAACAACATCATTAGATAATTCAGACTGTTGAAGAATTTTAATAATTTCGTCCTTCTCGTCTAACCCTGTCTGGTAAGTCCAAGTTTTGCATTTTTTTACAATATTGTAATACTGAATCCAATTTTCAAGAAGAATTCCTGGATTTATCAATGTAAATTTTTTTGCTGTTCTCATTCCAGAGTAACTAAGTACCCCTTCTTTAACTAATAATTCAAAAGTTTTCTGAACAAGACCTAAACTGACTCCCACCTGCTTTGCTACAGATCTAATTGAAAAATATTTTTTTTCAATTCCTTCATGCAAAATCCAATTTAAAATAAGAGAAGACTTATTAGCATAAATATTTTGTTTTTTACTAGAACCTCTAGATGTTCCTACAAATTTTCTATTCATTAAGTCCCTCTCTAACTGTTCATTATTATACACTGTTCATTATTTTTTGAACAGTGCTATCTAGTGAACAGTTAGACCCTGTTAAAGTTAGAGCTTATTTACACCTTAAGTATAAGACAGTCTTATCTTTAACAACCCCTTTTACGCTACTATAATTCTGTAAAAATAAAACCAACAACTCATATTCAAAAACATCATCTTGAGCATAAAATAATTTGTAACACATATTTTCAATATGAAAAACCTTGCAG
Organism: Flavobacteriales bacterium; assembly: GCA_018675825.1. GTDB lineage: Bacteria > Bacteroidota > Bacteroidia > Flavobacteriales > BACL11. The sequence goes on from JABGXK010000037.1 coordinate 1,507, forward strand.
ATTTGAAGTTCAACTTCAAATCTGTAAAAACCTATACTTCTATAATTTCTTGGATCTTAGGATACCTGTATTCAGAAATTCCTGCTTTAACCACCAGATTGGAAAGAGGATTGTAATAGGATTTACTATGAGTGTGTCCACATAATACTAGAAACTCTATCTTTGGGTTTTTCTTTGCTACTTCAAGAAGAACATCACCAGTTGCTTTAGAAGAAAAAAATGGAAGATAATCATCACCGCTTATTTTCCCTTCATACATGCAGCTTTCTTTGAAGGGTGGCACATGAATCAAGACAATGACTTTCTCTATTTCTTGTTTGCTAACTGCTAGTTCTAAATTACCCTTTAACCTATTAGCATCAAAATCAGCGAATTTCTGCATAACCTCTAGTAGTTGATACTTCCCGAGTTTATTACCTTGATACAATTCTTTAATCATATGGCTATCATTTAACACTACTTGACTAGATGCATAATCACCATAACGACCATCAGCCCAGCAGTCTTCACCGATAAGTGCTGTGCTTTTTGTTAATTCAATTTCTTGAGACTCTGGTAACCAGTGTAGTTGAGACGTTTTCTTACATAACGCTTTAATCTCGTTACGTAGACCTGTAACACTACCTCGATAGTAATCATGATTCCCTAAAACAAAATAGATTGGCTTTAATATGTGACGAGTCATTTCAATAAGAGTATTAGATAATGTAAGAGCTTCGTCTATGTCGCCACTAATAGCAATAGCATCTATAGCATTAACAAAAAGACTTTCATAGAATTTTTGCTTTGTATCAAAATCTACAAAATTCAGATGGATATCAGTAATCCAAGCTAACTTCATTCTGATACCTACTCATTAATAGAGGCTATGCTCTTTAGTACTGTTTTTAACTCTTTTGCGACACCTTCGAGAGATTTTCCCATTTCATCAATATTATTTTCCCTACAAGCCATCTCTAGATTTCCTGCAAGTTTCTGAAGATCTAATGCTCCTATAGTTCCAGAAAGACCTCTAAGAGTATGCGCTAAGCGCTCACTTTCTCCCTTATCTTCACTTAACCTGCTATCAATAAATTCCTGTTCAAAACCTTCTTTTGAGATTAAGAATTTATTTAATATTTTAAGATATAAAACTCTACTTCCTCCAGCAGACAGTAACCCTTGCTTGATGCTAATACCTTC
>JABGXK010000004.1 GCA_018675825.1 Flavobacteriales bacterium
TCTGATCCCATTACATCATCTTTATTGTTAACTAAAGATCCATCTAATTGTAGATGATTTGTAACACCATCATAGTATACAGTTTCAGGAATTTTCATGTTCTCATTTAAAAACTCCCAGTTTTTTTCTGCAAGATTTTGATCCCATAAGTATCGCTTTGGACTTGATGAATATGATACAGGGTCTCTATCTAAACTTAGTTCGATATTTGAATTATTAATTAATCTTTTCGCTTCATCTCCAAATCTTATAATACTAGGCCAATTAAATTTATCTTTTTGAGAGATACCATCATTAAATTTAGGTTTTGAAAATACAAGATTTGAACTAAAAGGTTCATTATATGTTAAAAATGGTTTTGTTAAATCCTGAATTTCTAATTTCTTTACTTTATTAAAATTAAAAATATTTTCACCTGAATCTTCAAAAAGAAGCGCACAAGTAGTGCTATTACCAACATCTATTACCATATCAACAGATACAGAATTAGTTTTTTGAGGCAATAACTGAATATTAAAAAGATCATCTTGTGATAATAATAGTTTTATTAATATCTGATATGCTGCTACATGAACTAATGATGATTCTGAGCTATCAAGACTAATGTTATTTTGGAAATATTCAAGAACCCATTCACAGCCCTTTCTATCATCTAAAAAAGCAAGTATTATATCTGTATTTTCACTAATTGAAAATATATTATCATTAATATTAGAACTTGAAAAAGGAGTTGTATTATCTTCTTTATTGTCAGAGACTTTAGTGTCAATAGCAAATGTTGCTATGTAATCACCATTGTCATTGACAGAAATCATCATGCGAACCCAATTAGTAGGTCCAAAAACATCAATATTTATATTATTATTCTTGAAAAATGGAACAGGAATCCACAGACCTATTAATGATTTAAGAACTTTATTAATATTAGGATTTTGTATTATGGTATCTTCATCAACTTCTATGATTTCATCTCTAGAATAATCTTCTGTAAATTTATTATATATATCTAGGTATCCTTTTACCTGTAATTCGCTTTTTCTAATCCAAATATCATCCTTTCTGTTTTTCAATACCTGCTCAAACCAAAAGATTTCCTTTATTTTATGAAATTCTTCAAGGTAGAAAATCTTATTTTCTTTATTAAAATCTTCAGATATTTCTATCTTAATATTCTCGAACTGAATTCCTGAATTTGATATTAGTTTTATTGTTTTATTTATCATAATCAATTAATTTAAATCATAACAAATATATCTAAAATAATTTGCTTATTTAATTATAGAAATATTCAAGTATTTCAAGTAGTTTTGAATAATAATTATCGTTAATTTTGCTAGCACTTTTACCAATATCAAGATATCTAAGAATAAAAGTTTCTAGCACAAACATTGCTCATTCTAGAGCATTTTAAAAAAGGTGTTTCAAATAATTTAAGATCGAGCCCATATACTTTATAGTCATTAGATATAAAATCTACCATTTCGCCAAAGTTCTCAACTCCACCCATTAACCCATGTAAAAGTATTATTGGTTTTCCTTTACCTTTTTCTAAGTATGTAAAGCCTCCAGAAGAATTGACCATTATATTAAATATTTATTCACTACAAATTAACGAAATTTAAAATTAAAGCATATGTGTGTTTTAAGTTCATTTATTTTTATATACCGATGAAAGTTATGAACAAAGTGGGATAAAGTGGTAAATAGTGGGGTATTTTAGTATATTTACACTTATGATTAGTATACTAGGAACTTATGAGTGTAAAGCAGATGCAAAGGGTAGAGTTATGCTTCCTTCTGGATTAAAAAAACAAGTCCTACCAGTCTTAGATGATGGTTTTGTAATTAAAAGAAGTGTTTTTAATAAATGCTTAGAAATTCATCCTATGTCAGAATGGAAAAAAATTGTAGATCAAGTTAATCAGTTAAATAGGTTTGTTAAAAAAAATAATGATTTTATAAGATCTTACATGTCTGGCCTGAAAATTGTTAATGTAGATAGTTCTTCAAGAATATTAATTCCTAAAGATCTTATACAATTTGCTGGACTTGAAAAAAAGATTGTATTGTCTTCATCTGTAAACATAATTGAGGTTTGGGATAAATCAGAATATGAACAGTCAGTTTTAAAATCTATTGCAGAATTTGGGGATCTAGCTGAAGAGGTAATGGGTGATAAAAGTTATTTAAGTACAGATGAGCTACCATAAACCTGTATTACTAACTGAATGTATAAACGGTTTAAATATAAACCCAAATGGTATTTATGTTGATGTAACTTTTGGTGGAGGTGGTCATTCAAAGGAAATAATTAAGCATCTAACTAATGGCCGCTTATTTGCATTTGATCAGGATTTCAATGTAATTGATAACAGTATAGATGATAGTAAATTTAAATTGATCAAAGCTAATTTTAGATATTTAAAGAGTTTTCTTAAGTTAGAAGGTGTCAATAAAATTGATGGATTACTAGCAGACTTAGGAGTATCTTCACATCAAATTGACACTCCCGAAAGAGGTTTTGCATATCGTTATGATTCAGATCTTGACATGAGAATGGATAGTAACTCTAGTTTAGATGCAAAGGAGGTTATTAATTGTTATTCTGAATCAGATTTATCAAATATTTTATATCAATATGGAGATCTGAACCAGTCAAGAAGGATTGCGCATAAAATTGTAAATTCTAGAAAGAAAGAATATATTAAAACTTCTCATGAACTGATCAAAGTACTAGATGGTTTGTTTTCTGAAAAAAATAGAAACAAGTTCTTAGCAAGAATTTTTCAAGCAATTCGCATAGAAGTCAATGATGAAATAAATGCATTAAAGGAATTACTAAAAGATGTAGTTGGTCTATTAAATAATAAAGGAAGATTAGTTATTATCTCTTATCACTCTTTAGAGGATAGATTGGTTAAGAATTTAATAAAAAAAGGAAATATTCAAGGAGTTGAGCAGAAAGATTTTTTTGGCAAGGTTACTAAAGATTTAGATCCAGTTAATAAAAAAATAATTACGCCAAATAATGAAGAGTTTAAAATAAACTCTAGAGCTCGTAGCGCAAAATTAAGAGTGGCTGAAAAAAATATTGATAATGAATAATAAACCACGATTATCTATACTCTCATTATTAAAGGGGGATTTTTTTTCCAAGAGAAAGAATGTTAGATATATTCCTTTTTTATTTTTTATTGTAATACTCCTTTTATTAAACATTAGACTTTCCTTTCATGCGGAGATATTGTTAAGACAATCTATAAAGTTAGAATATGAAGTTGCTGATTTAAGATTGAGATATATAACTACTAAATCACAATTAATGAGACTTTATAAAAGATCAGCCATTGAAAACATGGTTTTTAATCATGGTTTGCATACTTCATTAAGACCACCTTACATAATTGATAATCATGAAAAGTAATATTAATTTAAGGGTTATAGTGTTATATGTTTTTGTTTGTGGAATTGCTTTTATGATCGTTTCAAGAGTTCTTATGGTTCAAAGATTAGATAGTGACATAAGTACTATCAATATTCCTAAGTTAGTTAAGATTACAGCTCCAAGGGGAAATATATTTTCTGATGATGGGTCTTTATTAGCAATTTCTATGCCTCTTTATAATGTGTTTTTAGATATGAGTGTAATGGATCATGATTTATTTAATAATGAGGTTTCTAACTTATCTTCTTCTCTTGCGTTACTTTTTAAAGATAAAACAGCTAATGAGTATGAAAAAAAATTACGAGAATATCAAAATAAAAAGAACAATAAGTATATAAAATTAAGAACTAAAGTTACTCATAATGATCTTACTGCTTTAAAAAATTTTCCAATCTTGAAACTTGGTCAAAACCAAGGAGGATTAATAGCTGAGCAAAGACCCAATAGAGAGAATCCATTTGGTATCCTTGCTAAACGCACTATCGGTTTATTAAGAGAATCAAATCCTATTGGAATAGAGCGTGCTTACAATAAAACTTTATCTGGTGTTGATGGATGGCAATTAAGACAGAAGATAGGAAAGAATTTCTATCGTAATGAAGAATCTCAACATAATGTAATACCTCAGTCTGGCAATGATATAGTGACAACTATCAATATAGATATGCAAGATGTTGCAGAAAACGCCTTAAGTAATGCATTGCTTTATCATAATGCTGATTGGGGTACAGTGGTACTAATGGAAGTAGAATCTGGTCATGTTAAAGTTATTGCAAACCTTAAAAATAATGATGGTGAATTAGATGAGTATTATAATCATGCTATTGCTGAACATTCAGAACCTGGATCTACATTTAAGTTAGCTTCTGTTTTGGCTGGACTAGAAGATGGTTTTTATAGACTTACAGATTCAGTTGATACAGAAGATGGGACTCATAAATTTTATAATGAGATCATGAGAGATTCTAAAAAAGGAGGTTATGGTAAAATAACAATTGGAGATGCTTTTGTATATTCTTCAAATGTTGGGATTTCAAAAATAACTGATAAGTATTACAGAAATAATCCAAATGATTTTATAGATAGGATTTATAAAATGGGCTTATGTGATCCTTTAGATTTAGAGCTTCCATACCCCAATAGTTTACTTATTAAAAAGCCTGGAAGTAATGGTTGGTCAGGAGTAACTTTACCATGGATGTCTATAGGTTATTCTTTAAGATTAACTCCAATCCATATTCTTACTTTTTATAATGCTGTAGCTAATAATGGTGTTATGGTTTTGCCATTGTTTACTAGTTCTATTTTAAAAGATGGAAAAAAAATATCAAGCACTAGTAAAAAAATAATAAATCCTGCAATTTGCTCAAAAGCTTCTTTAGATGTAATTAAGCCATACTTAATTGATGTTGTTGAAAAAGGGACAGCAAGATCAATTCGCAATAAAAAATATAAAATAGCTGGAAAAACAGGTACAACTTTATTAGCTTATGGAGATAAGGATAAAAATAAAAAA
>JABGXK010000038.1 GCA_018675825.1 Flavobacteriales bacterium
CAAAAGTCATCACTGTTAATATTGTTGGTGAAGTATACAACCCTGGTTCATATATAATTCCTTCTATTAATACTGCTTTTAATGCATTAATTGCTTCTAATGGACCTACTCAATTAGGGTCAGTGAGAAATATTTATATAAAAAGAAATGGTCAAACAGTTGATTCTTTAGATGTTTATCAATTTCTTTTTAATCCAAAAAAATCAAATGATATTTATTTACAGGATGGTGATTATTTATTTGTTCCACCAGCTACTTGCATTGTAGAAATTTCAGGTGCTGTAAATAGACCTTATACTTATGAATCAAAAGTTGGTGAAACAGTGAAAGATATGATTCGTTATGCTGGAGGTTTTTCTTCTATGGCATTTAGAGATATTATAACCTTAAAAAGACTAGATTATAATGAGATTAAGGTGTTTGATATTCATAATTCTGATTCAGATGATGAAATTATTAAGGATGGGGATGAGTTAGTTGTTAATAAAATATCTAATAAAATCTCAAACGTCATTACAATTAAAGGTGATATTGGAGTAGCTGGAGAGTATGAGTTTAAGCAAGGTGAAAATTTGCTAGAACTCTTAGAAAGATCAAAATGTATATCACAAAAAACTTTTTTAGATAAAGTATATGTAATAAGATTAAATCAAGATAGAACAAAAACACATTTGTCAATTAATCTTAAAAGTATTTTAGAGAATCCAGATATAAGTGATAATATTATTATGCAAGAATATGATATTGTACACGTCTTGTCAACTGATGATTTTGATGATGAGTTTTTTATTTCTGTGGATGGAGCAGTTAGATCTACTGGTAATTTTAGTTTTGGTGATGGAATGAGCTTGCAGTCTGCACTTATTTTGGCAGGTGGTCTAACTCAACAATCAGAGGGAAGTAGAGTAGAGGTTTCTAGAATTATGGAATATGATGTAGCTTCAAATAAGTTAAAACCAAGACGAGCTATTGTACAAAATATTAAAATCGGGAATAATTTAGTTCTAAGTAATGAAGCTGAAGACTTTGTATTACAGCCTTTTGATCAAATTTTTGTAAGATCGAATCCAGATTTTGAGCCTGTAATAAATGTAAAGATTCTTGGAGAAGTTAAATACCCAGGTATATATTCTGTTTTAAGAAAGAATGAAAAAATATCATCTCTTATTAGAAGATCTGGAGGCTTAACGGATTACGCATATCTAGATGGTGTTAAACTGTATAGGAAATTTGAAGTTTTGAAGGATAATAATGATGATAAAGAAATGAATATTTCTGATAATCTTAAAAAATCTATTTTAAAAGATCCTCAATCTGCCTCTATTTATGCAGATGAACTAGAAAAAAGATCACTTGATTTTTTTGAGCAAGAATCAAAAAATTCTAAAAAGGAAATTAATTTAGATATGGTTTATCTTAACTTAGAAAAAGCTCTTAAATCTAATCATTCAAAACATAATTTAGTTTTAAATGAAGGGGATAGTATTGTAATTCCAAAAACTATGGATGTAGTTCATATAACTGGTGAGCTTATGAATTTACAAGGTAATTCGATAAGCGCACCATATTTTAATAGTAAAAGAGCTAATTATTATGTAAAAAATTTCGCTGGAGGATTTAGCAGAGTAAATGATAGAAGCAATACTGTTGTTGTTTATCCAAATGGAATTGCAAAAAAATCTAAAAACTTTTTACTTTTTAAAATATCTCCAAAAGTTACTAAAGGTTCTACAATTAGGATCTCAAGTAAAAACAAAAAAACCAAAAAAAGAAATAAGAATAATATAAATTGGAATCAGCAAATTGAAAATGCAATGCTTAAAATTTCTGCTATATTAACTCTTTGGGTTTTAGTTGATAGAGTTCAAACTCCTTAAAAATGCCTATTGATAATAAAGAAATAGAATTTAAAGATATTCTCTTAAAGATAAAAGAGTTGAAGGATGAAATAGTTTCTAATAGAATTAAAATTAGTTTGTTTGTTTTTCTATTTGTTTCTGCCTCTTTATTATTAGTGTATTTCCAACATCCTAAATATAAAGCAGAATTATCTTTTGTTGTTGAAGATAAGCAGCAATCAGCTCCATTATCTTCTATGTCTGGATTAGCCAGTCAATTTGGTTTTGATGTCTTTAGTGGTTCTAATTCCACGTTTAGTCAAAAAAATATAATGGAGCTTTTAAAGTCTAGAGGTGTTGTCTCTCAGGCGTTGATGCAAAAAGAAACTATTAATGATAAGAATAGTTTTTTTATCAGTCATTATTTGTCAATTTATAAATTAGATAAAGATTGGGATAGTAATGAGGATCTTAAAATGCTTAGTTTTAATGATCAGTTAAGTATAGAGCATGATAGTATTATTACATTTATTTGGGAGGATATTATAGATAATCATTTAACTGTTGAAATTAAAAATGATGAGACAGATATAATTTATTTATCATTTACAAACAAAAATAAACACTTTGCTAGATTATTTTCTGAGAGTCTAATTTCTGAAATGAGCAAGATGTATATATCTTATCAAACAAAGCAATCATCAAATACAATTGAATTTCTTCAAAATCGTGCGGACTCTGTTTTTCATGAGTTAGAAATAGCAGAGGAAAATTTTGCAAGGGTTAAAGATATTAATCAGAGGATAATTAAAGCTTCTGGTAGATTAAATGAATTACAACTTATGAGAAATGTTGAAGTGTTAAATACGATGTATTTAGAACTTGTTAAAAATTTAGAGATATCCAAGTTAACATTATTAAACCAAACTCCAATAATACAGGTTATTGATAAACCAATACTTCCATTAAAGGACACTCAATTTTCCTTTCGTTTTGCTTTGATTATAAGTTTATTATTATCGATATTTATATCTTTATTTTATGTTTTTTTGAGGAAATTAGTAATTGATAGTTTAGAGTAGTATCATAGCTTAGCTGTTAATCTTTCTAGTGTCATAGACCTGGAGCCTTTAACTAAAATTGTACTTTTTTTAATCGGATTTTTATCTAGATATTTTTTAAATTCATCTATATTGAAATAAGTATTTACATTTTCAATATTCATAAATTCTTTACCAATAAAGAATGTTTTTATTTTGAATTTCTTAATTAATTCTACTATTTTAAGGTGCTCTTTTTTTGAAAACTCACCAAGTTCTCCCATATCACCAAGAATACAGATTTTATTTTTATTTCTCATTAAGTTAAAAGACTCTAACATTTCTTTCATACTTGAAGGATTAGCATTATAGGCGTCTAAAATTAACGTATTACTACTAGTCTCAATAATTTGAGATCTATTATTATCTGGCTTATATTTTGAGATTTCAAGTTTTATATCCTTAATTCCAACATTAAAATATTTTGCAATGCAAATGGCTAACATTACATTGTAAAATTGGTAATTACCAATTAATTTTGTTGTTATTTCTATGTCATTATATAAGACACTTAAGTATGGAAATCTATTTTTAATTGATCCGTTTATTTCTCCTGATCTTCCATAGGAAATTGAATTTATATTTTCTGAAATTTTATTTAATATTAGGTCATCTTGATTAATAAAAATCTTACCATTATTATTATAGATATAATCATATAATTCTTTTTTAGCTCTTTTAATACCTTCTAAATTTTTAAATCCTTCTAGATGTGCTTTCCCAATATTTGTTATTATTCCATAATTTGGTTGAGCTATTTCACACAGAAAACTAATTTCTTTTTCGTGATTAGCGCCCATTTCAATAATAGCTATCTCATGCTTTTTTGTAATTGTAAGTACAGTTAATGGGACGCCAATATGGTTATTTAAGTTACCTTGTGTTGCTGCAGTTTTAAATTTACTTGCAAGCGTACAACTTATTAATTCTTTAGAAGTAGTTTTTCCATTTGTTCCAGTAATGGCTATTATTGGAATTGTTATTTTTTTTCTATGATATTTTGCAAGATTCTGTAAACATTCTAAGCTGTCTTTAACCAATATATACTTGCTATTTCTTTGATAGTCCTTATCATCAATAATAGCATATTTACATCCATTCTTTAAAGCTTTCTCAGCATATTGATTACCATTAAATCTAGTCCCTTTTAGTGCTATGAAAATAGAATTTTCTTTAATATTTCTAGTATCTGTAGTAATATTCGGATGGGCTATAAAAATTTTATATAGTTCAGATATTTTCATATGAAAAAAAAACTCCATTGAAGATGGAGTTTTTTTTAAAAGATTAATTTTTGTTAATTCTTTTTACTGTAATCAGCACCTCTTCTTTGGTTCTCTTTATAATTACTTTTAGGTGCTCCAACTCTATCCATAGCGCATCTAAATCCAATTGCATCAGATGATTGATCTTGATCTAAGAATCTTCTTGTTCCAGGATTTAGCCAATATGCTCTATCTTTCCATGAGCCACCTTTGTACACTCTTGTTCTATCAGTAATTAATGATGAGCTACCGTAGTCATACATTTCACTACTATTTCCTGTTTTTTCTGCATCTTTATATTTAGAAGCATTTTGATTCCATTTATCTAATTTTACTCTTGAAGTATCTTTATCAGATTTTTCACTTAAGTAGTTATTCCAGTCAATACCCATTTGAGACTCTATATCTCCATCTAGGAAGTTTATATTATCAGATTTTTTATAATTTCTTCTGTATGCATTGTCTTTTACATCGACATCTGTCATTATCATTCTTCCTAAGCTATCTTTCTCAGCTAGGAAGCCATCTTCATCTGTTAAAGGTGTCTGATATACATTACCTCTAAATGGCCGATGATCTGTTGTTGAAGTCTGTTCTGTTACTGGTCTGTAAACATCCATTACCCACTCAGAAACATTACCCGCCATATTATATAATCCATAATCATTAGGCCAATAATGACGAACATCTGTAGTAATATCTGCATTGTCATTTAGGTTTCCAGCTACTCCCATATTATCTCCTCTTCCCCTTTTAAAATTAGCCATTATTTCTCCTTGATTATTCTTATTACTATTTCGTAAGGAAGCTCCATTCCATGGAAAAATTTTACGATCTCCAATATTTTCGTCATTTGTATTACCAACATAACCAAGAGCAGCAAATTCCCATTCAGCTTCTGTAGGAAGTCTATACTTTGGCAGTAGAATCCCATCTGTCATATTAACTTTTCTAAATTTTTCTCCAGTTGATGGATCAAGGTTTCTTAGTAATCTCCCTTCAATACCATCGTATTGACCTGCTAAATAAGCTTCTGTATTAAATGTATTATCATCTATTTGTTCAGGGTCTTCTTTTAAAATCCCCTCATTTATTAGTATCCTTTCATTAACTCTATCAGTTCTCCATACGCAGAAATCATTTGCCTGTGCCCAAGAAACACCAACAACAGGATAGTTTGTATAAGCAGGATGTCTAAGATAATTTGTAACGAATGGTTCGTTATACCCTAGTTTATCTCTCCATACTAATGTGTCAGGTAGAGATTTTTTGTATACTTCAGGATATGAGCTATTATATACTCTTTTTAGCCAAAAAAGATACTCAAGATAATCTACATTTCTGACTTCTGTTTCGTCTATGTAGAATGATGATACTGTGACTCTTTTTGGTACATTGTTCCAGTCATACATAACATCTTGCTCAATTCTTCCTTGGGTGAAAGAACCTCCCTCAATAAATGTTAAGCCTGGACCAGTCATTTGTTCTTTAAAACTCGTATTCACTTCAAATCCACCGTTTTTAGAATTATTATAATCCCATCCGGTAGATGATGTGTTTTTTCTAGAACAAGAGCTAATTATAAATATTACGCTAATTGCTAAGATAAATTTATTTATTTTCATTATTTATATATTTTATATATTAAACTAGAATTGTGGGCAACTTATTGTATTAAATGATTTGGATCTTGATTTTGTTGGCATATAAAGAGTAAAAGAAATCTCATGCGCTCCTAATGTATTACTATTCTTTAAATTACTTACAGTAATATCATAACTATATCCAAACTTAAAATTATCTTGAATTAATCCTACCATTAAAATAAAAGCATCAAAATTTTCTATACTATTTCTCGCCCAAAGACCACCAACGATAGGTCCTCTATATACATAAACTCCATAATTAAACTGTTTAAAGTCTTGTTGTTTTTGATATAAGAAGTTTGGAGAGATTGTTGTTACATTATTTGAGTATTTGTTTAAAGGAAAATTACCTCCTGCATGAAATGTAAATTTTGATGGTAATTGACTTTCACTAATAAAACCTTGTTCTGGTTGTGTTAAGTGGTGGGCGGCAAATCCAAAATATAAGTTGTCAGTATATCCGATAAAACCTGTTGAGAAATCAGGGTACTGGACACTGCTAGGATTATTAGCTATATTTTCTTGAGTAGGGTAGATGAATCCATATTTTTGATCAATCATATCACCAAATGTTAATTCTGACCAGTCTAAATTTAGCATTCTAAATGATGCTTCAAAACCTGCTTTTACAGCAAAACCTTTACTTACTGCTAAGTTATATGAGTAGATAAGTGATGCGCTATTTAATTGAATATTTCCGTCTCCACTTCTATCATTCATTATTAAAACACCTAAACCTCCTCCAACTTTATCTACATGTTTATCATAAGAAACAGAAGTTGTAATAAATGTTCTTCCAATCCCTGGCCACTGATCTCTGTAATTAAGGTTTGTTCTAGGTGCTCCTTTAGGTGCTGTGCCAGCAAATGCAGGATTAAGATAAAGCGGGTTAGCATAGAATTGACTAAAGGCAGGATCTTGTGCTTGTGACTCAATACTAGTAAGCAAGCCAACAGCTAACAGTAGTATTAATTTCGGTATTTTATTCAACATATAATAGCATTTTCATGATTTAAACCTTACAAAAATAAACATTTTATTTGTTTTTCCCTTTTACTACTACAAAAAATGTGAAATAAATAAATTAATGAGTCGTTATAAGTATAATTTAATTATTGATAATTAGCTTTGCAAATAGCTTTTATATTATTTTTATTAATTACTAAAAGGTAAAATATTTTTTATGAGAACAATTATTTTCATTTTAATTCTATCACTTCATTTTAATGTGTTTTTATTGGGACAAGAGAATTCTGTCTTATCATCTAATAAATGGTACAAAGTAAGTGTGACTAATACTGGAGTACATAAGTTATCATATAATGATTTTCAAAATTTAAATATTGCATTAAATGATATAGATATTAATTCTATAAAACTATTTGGGAATGGGGGTGGTATGTTACCAAACCTAAATTCACAATTTAGATATAATGATTTACAAGAGAATGCAATTTATGTATATGATTTTAATAATAACGGGTATTTTAATTCTAATGACTATATTTTATTTTATGCTGAATCACCTAATAAATGGTCTTACAGTGAATCAATAGATCTTTTTGAGTATAAAGAACATCTTTTCAGTGACGAATGTTACTATTTTATAACAATTGATCCTGACTCAAATGGTAAAAGGATATTAAATAAACCTTTGTTAACAGATTATACGAAAGTAATAAAATCCTTTAATGACTTTAAGGTTCATGAATCTAATATTGAGAATTTAATTCAATCAGGAAGAGAATGGTATGGGGAGAGATTTGGGATCATAGACAATTATATTTTTGATTTTTCTTTTCCTAACCTTATAAATAGTGAGCCAATTTACATTAAAACATCAGTAGCAGCAAGATCACTTAATTCATCATATTTTACAGTAAATGCTAATTCAAATTTTATTTCTAATATTAATATTCCAAATATTGTTTATGATTATGCAACTGAATATGCTAAAAAAGCATCAAATACTCAAGCCTATATTTCAAGTTCTGATCAAATAAGTATTGAGTTAGAGTTTAATTACTCTGAAAATAATGCAATAGGGTGGTTAGATTATCTTCAGCTTAATGCAAGAAGATCTTTAGCAATGCATAACAATATACTCAGCTTTAGAGATCTTGAATCTTTAGATTCTTTAGCTATTGGAAAATTTGAAATTTCTAATGCAAATTCTTCAACTATTGTTTGGGATGTTACTGATGTATTGAATGTAAAGAAAGTAAATGCTAATTTAAACGGTTCTGTACTTTCATTTATAGACTCTCTTGATATATTAAGAGAGTACTGTGCATTTGAAAATAGTTTTTTAACTCCTAACTTAATAGGAATGATAGAGAATCAGAATTTGCACAATATTAGCTTAGATGTTAATTATGTAATTATTTCACATCCTATCTTTTTAACCCAAGCAAATAGATTATCAGATATACACGAGTATTACGATAATTTAACTTCAGTAGTGGTTACACCTCAGCAAATCTACAATGAATTCTCTTCTGGTATGCAAGATGTAGCAGCTATAAGAGATTTTCTTAAAATGTTGTATGATAGACAAAATTCTAATTTAGAATATGCCTTATTGTTTGGAGATGGATCTTATGATAATAAAGATAGAATAATTAATAACACAAATTTTATACCTACTTTTCAATCTACAAATTCCTTAAGCCCAGTTAACTCATTTGTAACAGATGATTTTTTTGCTTTATTGGATGATGATGATGGTGATTTAATAAATGATCTTATAGATATTGGAATTGGTAGATTTCCAGCAAAAAATTTAAATGAAGCCATAAATTTAGTTGATAAAGTTGAAACTTACTACTCTGCAGAATCCTTAGGTGATTGGCGCAATTCAATTACATTTATTGCTGATGATGGAGATGCTAAAGATGGAAATCTCCATATGTCTGATGCAGATAAATTAGCTAATTTTCTAGATACAAATAACCTGAATG
>JABGXK010000039.1 GCA_018675825.1 Flavobacteriales bacterium
CCTTTTTAATTATTAAAGCATCCTCAATTATTGGAACCTCTTCAACTATTGGATCCTCTTCAACTACTAATGAATTCTCAACTAATGAGTTAGTAGTTGATGTTTTTTTTCCACCTCTTCTTCTAGATTTTTTAGAGGAAGGTTTATTTGTTGTATAATCAATATTATAATCAACAAATTCAATAAAACACATTTGCGCATTATCTCCTAGACGATTACTAAGTTTTAGAATTCTAGTATATCCTCCATTTCTTTCAGCAACTTTAGATGAAATCTCTCCAAATAATTCTGTTATAGCTTGTTTCTGTTTCAAATAACTGAAGACAACCCTTCTAGAATGAGTTGTGTCATTTTTTGATTTAGTTATAAGAGGTTCAATATAAATCCTTAACGCTTTTGCTTTAGCAAGAGTAGTTTTAATTCTTTTATGTCCAACTAAAGAACAAGCCATATTCGCTAACATAGATCTTCTATGAGCGGCTTTTCTACTTAAATGATTAAACTTTTTCCCGTGTCTCATGTTTATTTATTCGTTATCTAAATTATACTTTGAAATATCAAAACCAAAATGCAAACCTTTTTCATCAATAAGTTCCTCAAGTTCAGTTAGAGATTTTTTTCCAAAATTTCTAAATTTTAACATATCACTCTTTTTAAAAGAAACTAATTCTCCAAGAGTAAATACTTCAGCAGTCTTTAAACAATTTAGAGCTCTGACAGAAAGACCAAAATCTGTTAATTCAGTCTTAAGTAACTGACGCATATGAAGTGTATCTTCATCAAAATCATCAAAACTATCGGTTTCAAGACTAATTTTTTCATCAGAAAACAGCATAAAATGTTGAATTAATATTTTGGAAGCTTCTGTTAAAGCTAACTTAGGGTCAATAGATCCATCAGTTGTAATGTTAATATTTAATTTTTCATAATCAGTTTTCTGACCAACTCTATAATTTTCAATATTATAATTTACATTTTTTATCGGAGTAAAAATAGAGTCAATAGCAATGGTTCCAATTGGAGAATCTTCAATTACATTATCCTCAGCTGGCACATAACCTCTACCTTTAGAAATTGTAAATTCCATAGAAAAATCTACATTACTATCAAGCTCACAAATTAATTGATCAGGATTTAAAACTTGAAAATTTGATAGACCATTACCAATATCAGCGCCAGTTATATTACCTTTTCGTTTCACAACAACACTTGCATTTTCTAATTCTACTTCATCAATTTGTTGTTTAAACCTAATTTGCTTAAGATTTAAAATAATTTCAGTTACATCTTGTACAACACCTGAAATTGTTGAAAATTCATGATCAACACCTTTAATTTTAATTGATGTTATAGCATACCCTTCTAAAGATGAAAGTAAAACTCTTCTTACTGCATTACCTACTGTTAAACCATATCCTGGTTCTAATGGACGAAACTCGAAGCTTCCTTGATTAGCTTCTTCATTAATCATTACTACCTCATCTGGTTTTTGAAAATCTAAGATTTGCATAATTTTTTTTTTTTTATTCTTATTTTATTTAGAGTATAACTCAACAATTAACTGTTCATTAATGTTCTCAGGAATCTGAATTCTATCAGGTGAAGATAGAACTTTTCCTGATTTTTTATCAGGATTAAATTCTAACCATTCCATTTGGCTTGTATTATTAGAAATAGAATTATTTATTGATTCCATTGATTTAGAACGCTCTCTTACACTAATAATATCACCAACATTTAAAGCATAAGAAGGAATATTTACTAAGGAGTCATTTACCATTATATGTCTATGGTTTACAAACTGTCTAGCTGCTCTTCTTGTTGGTGCAATTCCAAGTCTATAAACAACATTATCTAATCTTAACTCACACATTTGAAGTAAAATTTCTCCAGTAATACCCTTTCTTCTTAACGCTTCTTTAAAAATATTAGAAAATTGCTTTTCTAAAATTCCATATGTGTATTTAGCTTTTTGTTTCTCATCAAGTTGAACACCGTATTCAGATTTTTTACCTCTTCTTCTAGAGTTACCATGTTGTCCAGGAGCATAAGCCTTTTTTGCTAAAGCTTTGTCTGGTCCAAAAATTGGTTCTCCAAATCTTCTAGAAATTCTTGATGTAGGTCCTGTATATCTTGCCATATTTTATAATTAATTTTATATTAAACTCTTCTCTTTTTAGGAGGCCTACAACCATTATGAGGTACTGGAGTAACATCAATAATCTCAGTTACTAGTATACCTGTATTATGAATCGTTCTAATTGCTGACTCTCTACCAGAACCAGGACCTTTAACAAATACCTTAACTCTTTTTAGTCCAGCATTAAGAGCAACTTTAGTACAATCTTCCGCAGCAAGTTGAGCAGCATATGGTGTGTTTTTCTTTGATCCTCTGAAGCCCATTTTACCAGCTGATGACCATGAAATTACCTGACCACTATTGTTAGTTAGAGATATTATAATGTTATTAAAAGTCGCTTGAATATGTGCCTGCCCTTCAGTTTCAACTCTAACAGTATTTTTCTTTGTTGTTTTAGCCATTTCTTAGTTTTATTTTGTTGCTATTTTTTTATTTGCAACTGTTTTTCTTTTTCCTTTCCTTGTTCTGGAATTATTTTTTGTTTTTTGACCTCTTAAAGGTAAACCTATCCTATGACGAATACCTCTATAACAACCAATATCCATTAATCTCTTAATATTAGTTTGTGTCTCAGCCCTAAGTTCACCTTCAACAGTATAGTTATCTGAAATAATTGAACGGATTTTATTTGCTTGATCATCAGTCCAATCTTGGACTTTTATATCATGAGAAACCTTAGCTTCATCTAATATTAAGGATGCAAATGTTGAGCCCACACCATATATATAAGTTAATGCAATAACTCCTCTTTTATTTTTTGGTAAATCAATACCTTTAATTCTAGCCATAATATATTAACCTTGTCTTTGTTTAAACCTTGGATTCTTTTTATTTATAACATATAACCTTCCTTTTCTTCGGACGATTTTACATTCTTCACTTCTTTTTTTAACTGATGCTCTTACTTTCATAATTCTTATTTTTTAATATCTATACGTTATTCTTGCTTTAGTAAGATCATATGGAGACATCTCCAATTTAACCTTATCACCAGGCAACAATTTAATATAAAATTTCCTCATCTTTCCAGAAATATGAGCAGTAA
>JABGXK010000040.1 GCA_018675825.1 Flavobacteriales bacterium
AAATAACCTGAATGTAAATATAAATAAGATATATTTAGATAATTATCTTCAAGAATCTACTCCTGGAGGCCCAAGGAGTCCAGACGCTCAGCAAGCAATTAATAGGAGGATTGATAATGGAACTTTTCTTGTCAATTATTCTGGTCATGGGGGTCCTCTTGGCTGGACACAAGAGAGAATATTAGAGATAGATCAAATAAATAATTGGACTAATAAGTATAAATTACCATTATTTATGACTGCAACCTGTAAATTTTCATGTTTCGATAATCCTGCTAAAACTTCTGCTGGTGAATTAGTGTTATTGAACCCTGAAGGAGGTGCAATAGCTCTTTTAACGACTACTAGACTTGTATATGCTTTCCCAAATTATAAGCTCAACGAAAATTTTATGAATATTTTTTGTGAAAAAAATAATGGAGAATTCTCAACCTTAGGTCAGCTCTTTAAGAAAACCAAAGTACTTAGTGGATCCAATACTAATAGTAGAAATTTCACGCTTTTAGGAGATCCAGCTTTAAGATTATCTTATCCTAAATATATTGTTTCAACAACTAATATTTCAGATACTCTTAAAGCATTAGAAGAGGTTGAGATATCAGGGAAAGTTACTGATGATTATGGTAATTTATTAGTTGATTTTAATGGAATTTTATATCCAACCATATATGATAAAGAAATTATATCTTTGACATTAGGACAGGAATCATGCTCTCCTATGCCTTTTCGTAACCAAAATAATATTATTTATAAAGGTGAAGCTAGCGTTTCTAATGGAGAATTTTCTTTTTCTTTTATTGTTCCTAAAGATATTGAGAATAACTATGCTCATGGAAAAGTAAGTTATTATGCTTCTAACGATAATAAAGAAGATGCTAGCGGGCATGATGATTCATTTATTATTGGAGGGTTAGCTGATAATGTGATTTATGATTACGATGGACCCTTAGTTTCATTGTATATGAATACAAGAGATTTTATATTTGGAGGTATGACAAATAGTGATCCATTTTTATTAGTAGATGTAGAAGATTTTAGTGGAATTAATACTGTTGGTAATGGAATAGGTCACGATATAACAGCTATTCTTGATAATAATACTAGTAATCCATTTATATTAAATGATTATTATAAGTCAAATCTTGATGACTATAAAAGCGGTGTTATTGAGTTTCCATTTGAAAATTTAGAGCCTGGTCCTCATACTATAACTCTAAGAATTTGGGATGTTTTTAATAATTCAAGTGAAAGTGTAATAAGTTTTTATGTTACTGATAAAGAAAATTTTACAATTTCTGATTTTCTAAATTATCCAAATCCATTTATTACTAATACAGATTTCTATTTTGAACATAACCAATCCAATCAGAATTTCGATGTTTCTATTGAGATATATTCTATTACAGGTCAGCATATTAAAACATTAAAAGATATTTTTTATGATAGTGGCTATAGAATTGGTCCTATTTCTTGGAATGGTAAGAATGAATATGGTAAAATTGTTAGTTCCGGATTATATGTAGCTAAGTTAAATATAGAATTGGATAATGGATTTTATGAGACTAAATCAATTAGAATTGCAATCACGCCATAAAAAAATCGTTAACACGATTAATAAAAGAAGTACATTTGTAAAATTAAAAATAAAGTATGTTAAAAATTGTTTCTTTAGTTACAGCAGTTACCTTGTGTTTTTCTTCAATAGCTCAGATTGATGAAACTGGTGAAATTGGTGGTGGTAACCTTAATACTATTACTACTGCAGTTCCTTTCTTGCTAATTTCTCCTGATTCCAAAGCAGGAGCAATGGGGGATGTAGGTGTTGCAACTAATCCTGATGCTAACTCATTACATTGGAATCCAGCAAAATTTTCCTTTGTTGAGGATGAAGTTGGATTTGCAGTCTCATATGTTCCTTGGTTACGTGCTTTAGTTCCGGATATTAACTTATCTTATTTAGCAGGATATAAAAAATTAAATGATAAAGAAACTGTTGCAATGGAGTTACGTTATTTTACTCTAGGGGATATTACATTTACAGATGTTATAGGTAATAATCTAGGTCAATATAAACCTAGTGAATTTGCTATTGCATCAGCATATTCGAGGAAATTATCAGATCTTTTCTCTCTTGCTATATCTGGTAGATATATATATTCTAACCTTACTGGTGGGCAATCTGCTGGAGGGATTACGACAAATGCAGGTCAATCTATAGCTGCAGATGTTGCTGGATATTATAGAAAAACTATTCGTATTTCTGAAAAAGATATGGATTTAGCATTCGGAGCTAATATATCAAATATTGGTAGTAAAATATCATATACAGAAACTTCAACAAAAGATTTTATTCCAATAAATTTAAGACTTGGTACAGCTCTTTCAACAGAAATAGATGATTATAATAAGATAAGTTTTGCTTTTGATATAAATAAGTTACTTGTACCTACACCTCCACAATACAATGATTCTATTGAAGGTCAGATAGATTTTGGTAAAGATCCAAATGTATCTGTTGTAAGTGGTATTTTTCAATCATTTGGAGATGCTCCTGGAGGATTTAATGAGGAGTTTCGTGAAATTAATTTTTCTTTAGGTACTGAGTATTGGTATGCAGATCAATTTGCCGTTAGAGCAGGGTATTTTAATGAACACGATACAAAAGGAGGAAGAAAGTTCTTTACCTTTGGTTCTGGTGTTAAGTATAATGTTTTTGCTTTAGATTTTTCTTATTTAATAAATGCTAGTAGATCAATTAATGGAAGTAATCCATTGGCTAATACAATGCGGTTTACTTTGATTTTTGATTTTGGGGAAATGAAAAATATAAACTAGATATGAGTTTTCGAATAGGTTTTGGTTTTGATGTACATCAATTAGTTGAAGGTCGTGATTTTTGGTTAGGTGGAATTAAAATTCCATATCAAAAAGGTGGGCTTGGACACTCTGATGCTGATGTGTTAATACATGCTATTTGTGATGCACTACTTGGTGGCGCCAATTTAGGTGATATTGGCACTAATTTTCCTGATAATTCTGATAAGTTTAAAGATATTGATAGTAAAATTCTTTTACAAAGTGTAATGGTTTTAATAAGAGATAAGGGTTATGAAATCAGTAATATTGATACAACTATTTGCTTACAAAGACCTAAGTTAGCTGAGTATATTAATGACATGAAAATTGTATTGTCAAAATGTATGAATATAGATATTGATTATATATCTATTAAAGCTACTACAACTGAGAAATTAGGATTTGTTGGAAGAGAAGAAGGTATTTCAGCTTATGCTAATATATTAATTAATAAAGTTAGGATCTCTTAGATATATAGTAATTGCTGCTTGTGCGCATATAATTCCTTCTCTATTTATAGCAGAAACTTTATTAGTGATTTCATGTTTTCCATTTAAAGCTAAAGCATTTTCTACTTCATTAATCTGTATGTCTTGAATTTTAAAACTTAATCTTAGTGTAGAATTAGCGGGATTTATATATTTTATTTCAGCATCTTTAACCCAAATTATTAATTTTTTTTGTTTTTGTTCAAATATGTTATAATACATTGTAGGGAAATACGGATCGCAAGCTGAAAAAATACTTCCTCCAAAAATAGTTTTATGGAAGTTAATATTAAAAATTGATTTTTTTAAAACAACAGTCATTTCCTTATAATCTTTAGATATCTTCTTTAAGATAATTCTATTAAAAAACAAGGGGGGATAAATATTTAAAATAAATCTAAGAAAATACCTTTTAGGAATCATTATTAACTCTAATTTATAGATTTAGTATTTTAGCTCTTCTTATGGTGCTTAAAAAATAGATATAATAATATTAATTTTTATTTACTGGACAAAATTCTCCATTTTTTTCAAAATACTGTAGAGCATCAACCATTCTTAAAGCTTCGTCAATATTTCTTACTAATGTAAAATGATTAATGATTTGATGTTGAACTACACCATTTTTATCAATCAGGAATAATCCCCTATATGCAATCATTGGTCCAGTTGCTATTAATTGATCGTTTTCATCAAGTTCATAATTACCACATAATGTTCCATAGTTAGTACTTATTGTTTTTGTAGTATCAGCAATAAGTGGATATGAAATCCCTTTTATTCCACCATCTTCTTTATTAATTTTTAACCAGGTCATATGAGATTCTTCAGTATCAGTTGAACAGCCAACCACTTCTACTCCTCTGGATTTAAAATCTTCTATTTTATCTTGAAAATCATGAAGTTCAGATGGGCATATTCCTGAAAAATCTTTTGTATAAAAAAAGAATAAAACATATTTTTTTCCTATAAATTGATCTAGATTATAATTATTAACTATTTCTTTTCCATTTATTACTGCATTTGCATTAAATGACGGAGCTTTTTTACCTACTAATACTGACATAATTATATAATTTTATTTAGCACAAATTTACTATAATAACTTTTGTTTGTTATTATTTCATTAGAATCTATCAAGATTCATTATCTTTTTCCATGTTTTAGCAAAATCATTAATAAATTTTTCTTTTGCATCATCGCATGCATAAGCTTCTGCAATAGCGCGTAGCTGGGAATTCGATCCAAATATAAGATCTGCTCTAGTTCCAGTCCATTTTATATCTCCAGTAATACGATCATGACCTTCAAATAGATTTGTAGAATCTGAGGAAGACTCCCAAGTGGTATTCATATCTAATAAATTAACAAAGAAGTCATTTGTCAGAGCTTTAGTATTTTTAGTTAATACACCATGTTTCTTACCAAGAAAATTGATGTCTAAAACTCTCAGGCCAGCAAGTATTACTGTCATCTCAGGAGCAGTTAGAGTTAATAAATGAGCTTTGTCTAGAAGTAATTCTTCAGCAGGAATATTGCAGCCATTTTTCAGATAATTTCTAAAACCATCTCCTTTTGTTTCAAGAACTGCACAAGAATCAATATCAGTATCTTCTTGTCTTGCATCATTTCTTCCAGGTTTAAAATCAAAGTTAATATAATGCCCCGAATTCTTAGCTGCATTTTCAACACCTACATATCCTGCAAGTACAATTAAATCAGCTAATGAGATCTTTTTATTTGACTGCGATTGATTAAAATCTTCTTTAATAGAAGATAATATTTCGAGAACAATTTTTAGTTTTTTAGGCTGATTTACTTCCCAATCAATCTGAGGTTTGAGTGCTATTCTTGCTCCATTTGCACCGCCTCTTTTATCAGTACCTCTAAATGTTGATGCAGAAGCCCATGCAGTTGATACTAGTTGTGATATTGAAAGTTCTGATTCCTTAATAATATTTTTTAAAGAAATAATATCTTGTTTGTCAACTAAATTAAAATCTAATTCTGGAATAGGGTCTTGCCAAATCAGTTGTTTTGATGGAACTTCGGACCCTAAATATCTTGAAATAGGTCCCATATCTCTGTGAGTTAGCTTATACCATGCTCGTGCAAATACATCTTCAAATTCTTCTAGGTTTTCATGAAAACGTTTAGAGATTTTAGCATAAGCTGGATCTAATATCATTGCAAGATCTGTTGTTGCCATCATTGGAGCATGTCTTAGTAAGGGATCATGCGCATCAGGCACAGAATTTTTTCCAGCTGAATTTTTTGGAGCCCATTGCTGCGCTCCAGCTGGACTCTTAACTAGCTCCCACTCATATCCAAATAATGTATCGAAATAACTATTATCCCACTCAATAGGTGTATGCGTCCAAGCTCCTTCTAAACCACTTGTAATTGTGTCAATCCCTTTTCCACTTTTAAAACTGTTTTTCCAGCCAAATCCCATTTCTTCGATTTTTGCTCCTTCTGGTTCCACTCCAACATTAGAAGGGTCTCCAGCTCCATGTGTTTTACCAAAAGTATGCCCTCCAGCAATAAGCGCAACTGTTTCTTCATCATTCATTGCCATTCTAGCAAAAGTTTCTCTAATATCTCTAGCTGATGCTAAAGGGTCTGGCGTCCCATTAGGACCTTCTGGATTAACATAAATTAAACCCATTTGAACGGCCCCTAAAGGATTGTCTAATTCTCGATCACCACTATATCTTTTATCTTCAAGCCACTCTGCTTCTGGTCCCCAATAAATATCTCCCTCTGGCTCCCATATATCTTCTCTACCACCTGCAAATCCAAATGTTTTAAACCCCATTGATTCTAAAGCACAATTACCAGTTAAAATCATTAAATCAGCCCAAGAAATTTTTTGACCGTACTTTTGTTTAATAGGCCATAGTAATCTACGAGCTTTATCTAGGTTTCCATTATCTGGCCAACTATTTAATGGTGCGAATCTAAGAGTTCCTGCGCAAGCACCCCCTCGCCCATCTCCAACTCGATATGTTCCCGCACTATGCCAAGCCATTCTAATAAAAAACGGTCCGTAGTGACCATAATCTGCAGGCCACCAATCTTGGGAGTCTTTTAACATGACTTTGATGTCTTTTTTTACAGCTTCAAGATCCAGTTTTTTTACTTCTTTCTTGTAGTCCAACTCGGGTAGTGGGTTGCTTCGATCACTGTGTTGGCGTAATATATCTATGTTTAGATGGTTTGGCCACCAGTCTTTGTTTTGAGTACCTAGGTTAGGTGTGGTGGTCGATCCGTGAAAAGGACATTTACTTTCGCTCATAATATTTTATTTTTTTTCTAAATTAGGAAACCTAAATCAAGTTTTGGGATTTTTTAATTTATAATTTCTTATGAATTAATA
>JABGXK010000041.1 GCA_018675825.1 Flavobacteriales bacterium
ATATCAATTTTCTTCATCAATTTCCTAAATTGTTCTCTATCTTCTGTAATATGAATCGCTTCAATATCAACACCAATTATATCTACATTATATTTTTTCCATATACCTTTTTCATCAACATCTATACATAAATTTAATGCTGTCTGACCTCCCATAGTTGGTAGGACAGCGTCAATTTTTCTTTCTTCTAATATTTCTACTATTGACTTAGTAGTTAAAGGTTTTAAGTATACATGATCAGCAACAACTTTATCAGTCATAATAGTTGCTGGATTTGAATTAATAAGAGATACTTCTATACCCTCTTCTCTTAAGGAACGTGCCGCTTGAGATCCAGAGTAGTCAAATTCACAGGCTTGTCCAATTACTATTGGTCCACTACCAATAATTAAAACTGATTTTATTGAATTATTTTTTGGCATTATATTAATTTGATTGTTGCGAATTTACATTTTTTGTTCATTGAAATACTTAAAGTAATTTATAATTTTATAAAAAAACCAAAAAAAAAGTGTTGCAAACGCAACACTTATATTTTAATTTTTTGATCAATATTATTTATGACCCATTTCATCAGAAACAGTTAATCTAGTTCTACCCTTAGATCTTCTTCTTGAAATTACCTTTTGACCATCAGCAGATGACATACGGTCCATAAAGCCATGTTTATTTTTTCTCTTCCTATTAGAAGGTTGAAATGTTCTTTTTGGCATATCTTTATTTTTTAACTATTTGAAATACAAAGTTAATGTGTTTTTCTTTACTACAAAATATTTTTATAATTATTTTAATTAGATTAAAACACCAATTATTCTATTATATAATCATGTAATTTTAATCTAAAATCTGTACGTTCTTTTTTAAAAAATAATACTTTCCAAAATCCTTTATATAGTATATCAGTAGGAACATGAATACTATTTATATAATCAAAATGAACTACTACATCCATATCTAAATTAATAAACCAATTACTATAAATAAATTGATACTCTCTATATATAACATTGAAATTTGATTTATCAAAATAAGAAAGCACTTTACGAATCAAAGCCTTTTCAATTTGATTTTTTTCTAAATTATCCTTTACCTTAACTGTAAAGACATAGCATTCAATACCATTATAGAGAGTGTCACTAATAATATAATCATAATATTTCTGCATATCAATATCAAATATTGCAAGCTTTTTCTTTGCGCCTCCCTTTGATTGTTTAACATTATCTGTTCCAATTGAAAACCCTATAGTCTTTGCATCACGCATATTCTGACTCTCATCACTATTCTCATTTTTATTAATCTCCAGAGATACCCTAATTGTATCCTTAGGAAAAAAAACTTCATCAAATGCTTCAAGGGTATAGAATTTATAATCACCATTTCTTTTGTAAATTTTTCCATCAAAATAGATTGAATCATCCACTATCCAAGCGTTTTTAAAATCTGAGAAATGAGTTCCGAATCTAATTAAACTTCCAATTTTATTATTTTTTCTATTATAGATATTTAATTCACTAGAATAACTATGTTGATAATATCTTAGATGTTTAAAGCCTTGATAAAAAGTTGTATCCATTTTAACATATCCAATAAAATCGTTTACTGTAAAACCATTATTTTCTTCAGAGATAACTACATCATCTAAAAAAACTACCGGTATTAAGGTATCTTGAGCTTTTAATATGAAGCTAGATAAAAATAAAAATAAAATAAAAATCTTATTCATAAAACAAATATAAAAAAAGCCGACACCTAAGTGTCGGCTTAAAATAGTAATTACACATAAGCCGGATTCTGTTCCTTAAAAAGGTGCTATCATTTATCTAGTATAAAAGTTGCCTTTTATATCGAGCTGCCTACCCCCCAAGAAAAGACGAGCAATCCTTTAATCCTGGTATACATGGCATTGCACCACATAGAGTTTACATGATTTCACTACAGCCTAACTGTACATTCTTTCTGTTGCACTTGTCCTCAGTTTGCACTGGACGGATGTTATCCGCTATGTTACTCTTTGGTGTCC
>JABGXK010000005.1 GCA_018675825.1 Flavobacteriales bacterium
ATCTGATATATCGCCAATCCCATTGGTATGAATAATATGCACCACAGTAGGTATAATCAGTAAAGAATCTTGGCTTTTGTTGTAGCTATTATTTGTAATGTTAGTTCTGATTTTTTGCATCAAATTTTGCTCTTTTTCAGTAGCAGGAATTGCAAGCATTTTATCAGCAGTTCCACACCAATTATTTTGAGCCAACAAAATTTGAGGAATCAAGAAAAGGAAAATAAGATTTTTTTTCATGTTGCTAATATATAAAACCCCACTCAATTGAGTGGGTTTCTTTTTGGTGGGCCTCTCGGTCCTTATATCGAACTTTTTTGAGAAGATTATGTGTATGTTTGCTAAAAAAATGAACATGAAATCGATATATTATATTTTACTAACATTTCCAATTATATTACTTTTTAGCAACTGTGAGGAAGAAATTTCACCAGGAAATCCAACAAATCCAACAGGCTTACCAAATTATTTTATACCAGACTGTGATACAATGAAGGTAGATATTTTCTTTAATAATACTTATTTCTTTAATGAAGATGATGGTGTGTATTTTGATATAGATGGCGTTCAAGATTGGAATCATATGTGTAGTCAGTATGTTGATGAGGCGGCAATGATTACTGACGGATTGACTTATGTTGATATATGGACAAGTACAGTTGTCCCTACTGAATATGGTAGTAGAGCAGAACTTAAGTATAACTCCTCAGATCCAACTAATCCAACTCTAGAGATGAGTCTAACTAATGATGACAGTCCTTCTTCTGGTTTTTGGTCAGATGATTTCTCTTTGAATCTAGAAATTCCAGATATCACTAATCTTGCTCTTACACAAATTTCGGGCGTTCCTACATTGTACCAATATATATGTGGTTGGCTTGGTCCTAATATGGTTTATAATGAGATGTATGCTGCTACATATGATATAGAATTTGATCCAATATCGACTACCCTCCCAAATGGAGGTATAGATATAGCAAATAAAATATTTCAAGGAAATATGTTGATTACTTTTGAAAAAATTATAGATTATTATGATCCAATAACTGGTAATCCAGTTTATCGTGATACTTACGCTCCCCAAACTGTATTCCCATTTACTGCTAATGTAGATTTTAGGCTTATTTGCAGACCATAGCAGCTTGTCATTGTACGTTACTTACTTAATTGATAAAACCCACTCAATGAGTGGGTTTGTTTTTGGTGGACCTTTCGGTCCTTATTTCGAGCTTTTTCAGAAAACTATTTGGTAATTTTATCATATGTTAAAGTGCTATTACTCATTATTAATTTATTAAAATTTTTGCAAATTTATTATTTTTATCAAAATAACGCAATTAGGTTGCGTTTAGTTCTTAGATTTGCATAATGAAAATTAAAAATGATGATAATCTAGATTTTGCTTTAATTTTAGCTAATCACGGAGTAAGTAAAACAAAATTTAGAATTCATTTGTTAAATCTATTTTATGACAAGGAATCTTTAACAGTAAAAGAAGTTATGAATAAATTTTCTAATTTAATTAATAAGGTTACAATTTATAGAGCTTTAGTGAGTTTTGAGGAAAAGGGTTTAATTCATAAAGTTCCAAGTAGTAATAACTTAATTAGATATTCTTTATGTAATGCAGATGAGTGCAGTGCTAGTTTGCACAAACATAATCATGGTCATTTTATATGTAATAATTGCAATCAAACTTTTTGTTTAGAAAATTATAAATCACCAGATATTATGCCTATAGATGGTTTTTTTATTAATTCCTTAAATTTAATTCTTGAGGGGTATTGTAAAGATTGTCATTTACATTAATTCATAAAATGTTAAAAACAGAACGTTTATCTTTTTCTTATAACAGCTCGTATATTTTTACTTTTCCAGATATTTTATTGGATCAAGGAGAAGATTTATTGATTTTAGGTGATTCAGGTGTAGGTAAAACCACATTAATTCAGATTTTATCTGGTTTACTTAGACCTCAATCTGGATTTGTGGAAATGAATGGAACTCGTTTCCAAAATTTATCTTCAAAAAGTCTTGATCAATTTAGAGGTTCACATATTGGTATGGTCTTTCAGCAATCGCATTTTGTTAGATATTTCAGTATATTCTTCAACAAATTCATAGAAGCTTAATTTTTTATTACCTCCATTAAGCTTAGTAAAGATCATTTCTTTTAATCTATCTGTAGTAGGAGAATAGCCCTCCATTTTACATTGATAATATATATTCTTTGCTATAGTTTCTATTTTATCTAAGTATGAATTTATATTAAAGGCTTCACTACAACTACTTTTAACTCTTTGTTTTAGTTTACTCCACTTATTAGATTCAATCTTTTCATTAATAGATGTTTGAAGTCTTTTACCGTCATATGAAATACAAAGCAGTATATAAGATGTGTTCTTCTTTTTTAAAAGGTTGTATCTAACGTTCATTATTATAGATTTATACAATAATAAAAGTTTAACAGTTTGTTTAACAGTTTTTGCTTAATTCCTTTTTAACATTTCATATTAAACTTAATGATTCTATGCTTTCTAACCATGTAGCACCTGATATAATGATAAAATATGATAAAGATTAATAAAATAGATGGTAGTCCCGTCCAGACCGCAACAATAAAAGATAAACCCTTGTAATCCAATAGATTATGAGGGTTTTTTAATTCTGTTTAACAGTATGTTTAACAGTTTTGACTAGTTTTCTTCGTCTGTTCCTGTGAAATTGATAGTTACTTC
>JABGXK010000042.1 GCA_018675825.1 Flavobacteriales bacterium
AGTTATTTGAATCTGTATTGCTATAATCAACTTTACCTAGTGCTCTAAATGCGGCCCTACTTTGTTGAACAAAGTCTTTAAACTCTTCAGGTTCAAGTGAAAACCCCGCATCTGGACCACCGTCTACTCGTGCTAAAGTAATATGTTTCTCAAGCACTTCAACACCAAACCCAATACTTATTAGTGCGGCTGTATATTCATACTATGATCAGATAACTGCAACTTTTAAACCATCGCATTTTCTCATATCAGAAAATATAGTTTTTGTAATTATCAAATAATAAGAGATCCACCATTTATATGGATCGTGCTTCCGGTGATATAACTAGCCATATCACTTGCTAGAAATAATGCACAATCAGCCACCTCTTCTGTTTCTCCTAGCCTTTGCATTGGCACTGCATCTTTTAATCTTTGACGCTGGGCATCAGTCATGCTTTTTGGAAGGTCAGTATCGATAGAACCTGGAGCAATATTATTCACGTTTATATTGTATTTTGCATACTGCAGAGCCAAATGACGGGTTAATGCAGTCATACCTGACTTTGATACTTCGTAACTAGGTGAGGCACTAGGGTGGGGCATATGCGCCATCTGAGAAGTAATGTTAATAATTTTTCCATATTTTTGATTGCGCATACTAGGCAGGGTTTTACGACTCAAGTACATTGCGCCATGGAGATTGACATCAATAACACGGTGCCATTCATCAATGCCCATTTCTTCAATTGGTGCTCGAGTAATTGTACCTGCGCAATTTACTAAAATATCTACACGCCCAAAAGTCTCTATCGTTTTTTTAACAATACTGTCACAAAATGCAGAAGATGAAACATCACCTATTAAATTTACAACTTGTGCACCAAATAGTTCCGCCTCTTTTTTGACTATTTGTAAACTTTCATCGTTCTCAATAGCAATTAAAACCAGTGAAGCACCCTCCCGCGCAAATGTCAGAGAAATACTCTTCCCAATACCCCGAGACCCACCTGTTACGACTGCAATTTTATTTTGCAACAACATATATTTATTGTTTAATATTATTTTTAATGATCAAATAAAAACACTAGCAACATACCAGATTCATTGAACGGCACACATCCTTTCATTTTTTCAAAATTTTTATCATTATGATAATCGGCAGCATCATGAAAGAGTATTGCAATAATTTCTGAAAATTTCTTGCCAATTGTAGTTTTCCCGCTACTTGAAACGTCCCTAATTAAATAAAGAGCTTTATAATAAGAAATTAGGTATAACTCTTTCCTTTGAAATTCCTAAAGAAATAATTTTATTAAAAATTTCACCATAAAAATTTACCGATGCGATTATAATATCTGATAGTTCCTTTGCCAAGTCTTGAAATGAATTAATTGAACGTGAAACTGTTTCCACTGCATTATAAACAGGCATTATTATTGATAAATCAAAACAGCTATCGGTGACGTTTGTCTCTTGAAAATCAGATGCGCGCATAATTCTTTTTATTTATAATTCAAACAACTAAAGGACGTATCAACTCATTAATATTATTAATAATATACTTATCTTCCGTCAAAAGATTCATAAAAATAATGGCAATTAGATGATTTTCAAAATTTTTTATTTCTGTATTTTGTTTCATTAAATCAATCCTAAAAACAATCCTATGTTTTAATGTTTCATCGATTTCAATTTCTTTGAAAAGGCCATTTTTATCACTCATTACGCAATGCCTAATAAAAAACTCCTGTTTCTTTGTTGCTACCAGTTCATTTTTTAACGTTTTACCAATGTAAGACTTTACCACGGCCTTAGAATACTCAACTTTATCGCAGTACTCCATTAAATACGGATAAAAATCACCTGGTATTCTTCTAGTTACATCTATGATATATGAGACCTTATCTTTTATAATGGCTTGCAGATGAAACATACCATCCACTAAAGATAGAAGCCTAGCTATTTTTTCTACCTCTGATAGTAGTCTATTTTGTGTAACTGCTTTTAATTGTATAGGGTATGCTGACGTAATTAAATATTTGTTCTTATAAGTGTCATCTTTACCCGTAAAACCATATATGATTTTTTGATTTTTAATAAAAACAGAATATGCTATCAACTCACCATCTATAAATTCTTCTAAAAATACTTCACTAGAAAGTTCTTTAGAATTTAACAATGATTCTTTTAAATTTTTTAAATCATAAACTACCTCAACGCCTCTGCCACCTGATAAATTAGTTGGCTTAACAGTAATCGGAAACTCTATATTATTCAAGTTTAGGTTATCCGTATAGTAAAAACCAAATGGAGTAGAAATAGAATTTTTTAAACAAAATTCTTTAAATTTCCATTTATTATGCACAAGCTTAGCCGTTTCTAAATTATCCAAATTTCCTATATTTAATTCTTGTGCTAATTGGACGGTATTAAGATAGGACTCTTCTCCAGATCCTGGAAGCAAATAGTCAATTTTCTCGCTTTCTATAATCTCTTTAACCTTGGCTAAATCATTGAAATTTACTTTATAGTATTTATCTGAATACTCATGCCCAAAATAATAATCTCTATCACCCAATGTTATTACGAAATAACCTAATTCTTGGGATGCTTTAATGAGTGGTATATCTCTATGAGAGCCACCCAGTATTAAAACTTTTTTCATTTTATTAATTCCAAAAGTTCAGATGCTATATTTTCGGCACCATTTCCATCTATTTTTTTACTAAAATAATAGCTATTATGGGAAAGAACACGCTTAGTTTTATTCTTTATTTCATCTTGCCAAGTGTTATTTTTAATAGATATAAAATCACTAGCAATATTATATTTTATAAATTGTGCCGCGCCTATCTCCTGATTTTCCGCAACAGCAATAATTATTGAAGGTATCTTTAAATATGATAATTCATAAGCACTCATACTAGCCGTTGAAATTGCCATGGTACTACTTGACATAGCTTTTACCAATTGCGTATCTGATGGCTTGTATAAAACCTCAACATCTTTATATTTTTTTAGCAAATTCTCAGTATTTATGTCATCAGAAACTACAATTTTTTTTATCGTTACATCTTTTAAAGCATCAACCATATCCAAAGACAAATTAGCCACATCACTGCCACCTAGCATAATAAATATTTGTTCTTTTTTGCTTATTTCTGCATCTATAAACTCATTCCTTATAGGAAGATACTTTAAGCCTAATAAGTAACTATGCTTCTCTTCTCTGCGTTTATAAAAGAGCCCATCGGCATCTGGTGCAAAATTCAGGATAACGCCCTCCGGATAATCAAGTCTTCTAAAATCATCCACATATACAGCAACCTTACAAGAGTTTGCAATTCTACGATATACCTCTATATCGGCCTCATAGCTATCAATAAATATAATGTCATACCCTTTTATTAACTTAAAATCTTTCCAAGAAAAATACGTTATACCTTCATATTTATAATCAAACGAGACATTACTATCTAAAAATAAAGATGTTTTGAGACCTAAGGATTTAAATTTTTCACTTATAGTAAAAGTCCGAACGAGATGCCCCATCCCTCTTAAATACCCAGATTCTGTAAAAAATGCTACATGAATATCCTTCATTCTCTTATATTAACCCTCTAATAAATCCCAAGACAGCAATGTACCTAGTTCTATGTTTTTTATTGCTTTTCGTTTATTTACAATGTCTAAATATTTTGGCTCTATTCCGCCACCTGGTCTAAGAGATCTAAAATTTTCACCATTTACTAACTGCTCTCCTTGCTTTATTTCTTTTATTGCTATTAATGAACGCTGGGGGTTATTGTCTATCGGAAAGCGAATATTCCCTATGGCTTCTTGCACCATTTTTGCACCATTCACTATGGCCTTTAATTCATTTGGAGTTGCGGAAAAGAAACTATCAGCCGTTTCATCATCCCTACTAATGATGAAATGTTTTTCAATGATGCTTGCTCCCAACGCAACTGAAGCAATAGGAATAGCACTCCCTAAAGTATGGTCCGAAAACCCAGCGGTGCATTTAAATATGTCTTTTAATTTTTGTATAGTCTTAAGGTTTATTTTACTGGGGGGTGCTGGGTACTCGCTTGTACATTTTAAAATAGCTAAATCTTTAACATTCTCTTCAACCATACTAGCCACTGCTTCACTGATTTGTGACAAAGTAGCGCCTCCTGTTGACATAATAATTGGTTTGCCGGTTTGTGCAACTCTTCTTAAAAAAGGAAGGTCAATCATTTCAGGGGAGGCTATCTTGTATGCTGGCATATTTAATTTCTCTAAAAAATCAACTGAAGAAAAGTCAAAAGGTGATGAAAAAAGAGTAATGCCTTCTTCTTTCGCTACTTTTTGCAGATCTTTAGTCCACTCCCATGGCATTGATGCATCTGAATATAAATCATATAGATATAATCCTTCCCATGCGCCTTTAGCTTCAAAAGCTTTAGTCTTACAATTCATAGTTAAAGTATCAGCTGTATAAGTCTGAATCTTTATAGCATTCGCCCCACACTCTTTTGCTTTTCTAATGATTTCAATTGCGGTGTTTAAATCATTTCCATGGTTAGCAGACATCTCAGCAATAATATAAGGTGGATTACCATCACCTATAGAGCAGCCATCAATTTTAAATTGTTGTTTAAATGCCATTGTTCATTTCTTGAATAACTTTATACATAATTTCTGCCTTTTTCCAATCCTCTAGTGAATCGATATCTTGAACCAAATACCTAGGAAGCACAAATGGAATTACAACCTCAGATAGCCATGAAGAGTCCATTCTAAAGGCATGCTTTGTCCCCCAGCAAAACTGTCCTGCATCATGGTATGATTCTTCTAGATCCTGAGAACGAGTATTTATAAACTCAGGATTGAATACTTCAATCACGCCACTTTTGCTAATTTTAACAGCTCTTTGAATTGGAAAAGGGAAGCTCGCAACACTAAGGCAAAGATCTGCTTCCTTTTCTATAAATTTATTGTATGCATTTGAAATTGAATCTTCCTCAATAAATGGCGCTGTGGCAAATAAACAACAAATATGATTAATTGGGCTTCCATTGTTTTCCATCCAGTCAACAGCATGACTTATAACTGGTCCAATAGTGCAGTGATCATTAGAGAGTTCTTGAGGTCTATAAAATGGAACCTCAGCCCCATACTCCAAAGCAATATTAGCTATTTCTTGATCATCAGTTGAAACAATTACTTTATCAAATAATTTACAACTAACTGCCATCTCTATTGAGTATGCAATGATGGGTTTACCTAAAAAATCTTTAATATTTTTTTTTGGTATTCTTTTACTACCACCTCTTGCTGGAATAATTGCAATATTTTTATAATTCAATTTTTAAACCTCAAAAACATAATTTATTGTGCAATTTATAATTATTTATCCTTTATTTCAAAACTAAG
>JABGXK010000043.1 GCA_018675825.1 Flavobacteriales bacterium
AATAAACAAGCGCAAGATATCAATACAATTAAAATTAGTCTATCATCTCCTGAATATATGCTTGAAAGATCTTCAGGTGAGGTTGTTAAGCCTGAAACAATAAATTACAGAACATATAAGCCTGAAAGTGGTGGTTTGTTTTGTGAGAGAGTATTTGGACCAACTAAGGATTTTGAATGTCATTGTGGTAAGTATAAAAGAATTCGTTACAGAGGTATTGTGTGTGATCGTTGTGGAGTTGAGGTTACTGAAAAGAAAGTACGAAGAGAAAGAGTTGGTCATATTAGCTTAGTTGTTCCTGTAGCTCACATTTGGTATTTTAAAACATTACCTAATAAAATCGGATATTTATTAGGTTTACCTTCAAAGAAACTAGATATGATAATATATTATGAAAGATATGTTATTATCAATTCTGGTAATGAACCTGCGTTAAATTCTGAAGGAGAACAAATTAAGTATCTAGATTTCTTAACTGAAGAAGAGTATTTAAATATTTTAGATTCTTTATCTGCTGAAAATCAATATCTTTCTGACTCTGATCCAAATAAATTTATTGCAAAAATGGGTGCTGAAGCTCTTCATGATTTACTGGCTAACTTAGATTTGGATCAATTGTCTTATGATTTAAGAAATAATGCTGCAAATGAAACTTCTCAACAAAGAAAAGCTGAATCATTAAAGCGTTTACAAGTTGTTGAATCTATGCGAGATGCTCAATCACATTCTGAGAATAATCCAGAATGGATGATTGTTAAGGTGATACCAGTTATACCTCCAGAATTACGTCCACTAGTTCCTCTTGATGGAGGGAGATTTGCTACTTCTGATTTAAATGATTTATATAGAAGAGTTATTATCAGAAATAATAGATTAAAAAGATTAATGGAGATAAATGCTCCAGATATTATTTTGAGAAATGAAAAACGTATGCTTCAAGAGTCAGTTGATGCATTATTTGATAATTCTAGAAAATCTTCTGCTGTAAAATCTGATGGAAAAAGAGCATTAAAATCTCTTTCAGATTCTCTTAAAGGTAAACAAGGAAGGTTTCGTCAGAATTTGTTAGGTAAAAGGGTTGATTACTCTGCACGTTCAGTGATTGTTGTTGGTCCTAGCTTAAACTTACATGAGTGTGGACTTCCTAAAGATATGTCTGCAGAGCTATATAAACCATTTATTATTAGAAAATTATTAGAAAGAGGTATCGTTAAGACTGTTAAGTCAGCTAAAAGAATAATTGATAATAGAGAACCAGTAGTTTGGGATATACTTGAAAATGTTATGAAGGGACATCCTGTTCTTTTAAATAGAGCACCTACTTTACATAGATTAGGTATTCAGGCTTTTCAACCTAAAATGATTGAAGGTAAAGCAATTCAACTTCACCCATTAGCATGTGCTGCATTTAATGCTGATTTTGATGGTGATCAGATGGCTGTTCATCTTCCATTAGGATCTGCAGCTATTTTAGAAGCCCAGGTTTTAATGCTTGCTTCTCATAATATTTTAAACCCTGCTAATGGTGCCCCAATAACTGTTCCTTCTCAGGATATGGTGTTAGGTCTTTATTACATGACTAAACATAAAAGTTCTACTGCAGATTATCAAGTTAAAGGTGAAGGTAAAATATTTTACTCTTTAGAGGAGGTAAAGATTGCTTATAATGAAGGTAAGGCTGATTTACATGCTTTGATTAAGGTCAGAGTTAAGAATAGTGATAAATATGAATTGATAGAAACAACTATTGGAAGGGTCTTGTTTAATGAATATGTTCCAGATGAAATTAATTTTATTGATGAGTTATTAACCAAAAAATCTTTAAGGGATGTTATTAGTAATGTTCTTAAAAAGTGTGGTGTAGCTAAGACAGTACATTTTCTTGATGATATTAAGAATATTGGATTTGAAATGGCATTTAAGGGTGGTTTGTCATTTAATTTAGGTGATGTATTAGTTCCTGTAGAAAAAGAAGAGTTAATAATTTCTGCAAATCAAAAAGTTGATGAAATTAAATCTAATTATCAGATGGGGTTTATAACAAATAATGAAAGGTATAACCAAGTTATTGATGTTTGGACAACAACAAATGCAAGATTAACTGATATTGTAATGAGAAATATTAGTACTGATAAACAAGGTTTTAACTCTGTTTATATGATGTTAGATTCTGGAGCAAGGGGCTCTAAAGAACAAATTCGTCAATTATCTGGAATGAGAGGATTGATGGCTAAACCTAAAAAATCTGGAGATCACGGTGAATCTATTATTGAAAATCCAATCACAACAAACTTTAGAGAAGGTTTATCTATATTAGAATATTTTATTTCAACTCATGGTGCTAGAAAAGGTTTAGCTGATACAGCTTTAAAGACTGCAGATGCTGGATATTTGACTAGAAGACTTGTTGATGTTGCTCAAGATGTCATTATAACTGAAGAAGATTGTGGAACATTACGTGGTATTGAAGTCTCTGCTCTTAAAAATAATGATGATATCCTAGAAAATTTAAGTGATAGAATTAATGGTAGAGTTAGTTTACATGATATCTATAATATTGATTCAGATGAATTGTTATTATCTGCCGGCAATGTTATTAGTTATGATACTTCAAAAGAAATTGAAAAACAAGGCTATGAGAATATAGAAATAAGATCTGCCCTGACTTGTGTAACTAGAAGAGGTATATGTAGTAAATGTTATGGGAAATCGTTAGCAACTGATAAGATGGCTCAAATTGGAGAAGCTGTTGGAGTAATTGCTGCTCAATCTGTTGGTGAGCCAGGAACACAATTAACCTTACGTACATTCCATGTTGGTGGAACAGCCTCTAGAACAAAAGTAGATTCAGATTTAGTTGTCAATAAAGATGGTAGGTTAGAAATTGAAGATTTAAAAACTGTTACTAGTAAAGATTCTGAAGGTAAGAAAATTGAAATTGTTATTAGTAGAACAGCTGAAGCAAAAATTATTGATGATAAAAATAGTTTTATTCTTTCAAGTAATATAATTCCTTATGGTTCAGTAATTTTAAAGAAATCAGGTATGGTAATTAAAGGAGATGTTATATGTGAGTGGGATCCTTATAATGCTGTAATTATATCTGATATTTCTGGAAAAGTACATTTTAATGACATTACTGAGGGTATTACAAGTCGTGTAGAATCTGACGAACAGACTGGTCATAAAGAAAATGTTATCATTGATAGTAGAAATAAAAAACTCTCACCTTCTATAATAGTTTCGTTAAAGAATAATGAAAAAATATTTAACATGCCAGTAGGTGCCCATATTTCTGTTAGTAATAATGATAAGATTGAGGTGGGAACTATTCTTGCTAAGATTCCTAGATCTGCGGGTTCATCTGGTGATATTACTGGTGGTTTACCAAGAGTAACAGAGATGTTTGAAGCTAGAAATCCATCTAACCCAGCAGTTGTTACTGAAATTGATGGTATAGTTTCATTAGGAAAAGTAAAGAGAGGTAATAGAGAGGTAATCATTACATCAAAAAAAGGGGATGTTAAAAAGTACCTTATAAAATTATCTAAACATAT
>JABGXK010000044.1 GCA_018675825.1 Flavobacteriales bacterium
AGTTGCTTTTACTAAATTATAAGGATTTGATGTTGTTAAAGATTTTGCTACTATATCATGTATACCAACTGATTCAAAAACAGCACGCATTGCTCCACCAGCTATAATCCCAGTTCCTGGAGGCGCTGTTCTTAGGATAACTTTAGCAGCACCAAATTTTGTTGATATATCATGATGTATAGTTCTGTTTTGTTTCAATGGAACTCTTATCATATTTTTTTTTGCTAATTTTGAAGCCTTAATCTTGGCCTCTGATATATCTTTTGCTTTTCCAACTCCATAACCAACCATACCCTTTTGGTCACCTGCGATTATTATAACAGAAAAACCAAAATTTCTGCCACCCTTAACTACCTTAGTAACACGGTTTACACTAACTAATTTTTCATAATATTCTTGTGCAGTTTCAGTATTAGACATTTATTTGTTATATTTAGTTAAAATTTTAATCCCTCTTTTCTTGTTGCTTCAGCAAATTCTTTAACAATTCCATGATATCTCCTCCTTCCTCTATCAAATACAACTTCCGATACTTTCTTTTCTTTAGCTTCTTTTGCTAGCAATGTGCCGACTTCTTGAGCTAATTGTTTTGTAGGTGAACCTTTTAAGCCATACGAGGAAGCAGAGACTATGGTGAGATCTTTATCATCATCAATTATCTGAGAATAGATATTTTTGTTGGAAATAAATATAGTTAACCTTGGCTTACCATTTCGTTTTAATTTAAGATTACGGCGAACCCTATTTTGCCTTTTTTGAGAATTATTTTCTTTTTTCATCGTACTTAACAGTTACTTTTTACCCTCTTTTATTAATATATACTCTCCTTTGTACTTTATACCCTTACCTTTATACGGCTCTGGTGGCCTCATATCGCGAAGATCTGCACCAACTTGTCCTAATAATTCATTATTATGCGATGACACTTCAATAAGTGTTGGCTTTGGGCATTTTATCGTAACATCTTCTGGTATAAAATATTTTATCTCATGACTATATCCTAAATTTAAAGTCATAATATTATTTTTTACAGAAACCTTGTAGCCGACTCCTTTGACTTCTAGAACTTTTGTAAATCCTTCACTAACACCCTTAACCATATTTGCTATTAGGCTTCTTGTTAGCCCCCATAGTTGCTGTGCTGTTCTAGTTTTCTTTGACTTAGTAACATTGATGGTGTTTTCCTTTTTTTCGACACTAATAAGATTATTAATCGTTTTCTTTAGCTTGCCCTTGGGACCAGATACCATAACGTCTTTTCCTTCTATTACAATCTGGACATTATCTGGTATCTCAATGGGCTTCATTCCTATTCTAGACATTCTTTACCTAAAAAATCTTAAACAATAATTCCCCTCCAGCATTTTGTTCCTTTGCCTCAGCATCGGTCAAAATACCTTTTGGAGTTGAGAGGAAAACAGTACCTAATCCGTTTGATGCTTTGGGGACGTCCTTTACTTTACTAAACATCCTTCTGCCAGGCTTCGATAAAAGTTTTATTTCCTGAATTCCTGAATTCCTCTGATAATATCTTAATTGTAATTTAATTTCATATGGTGACTTTTTTTTGTTATATTGATAATCTTCTATGTATCCCTCTTTTTTTAGAACCTCTAATATACTAATTGTAAATTTAGAATACTTTACATTTACAGAAGAAACTTTTGCCATATGGCCATTTCTTATTCTTGCTAGCAAATCTGCTAAAGTGTAGTTGAATGACATAATTTTTACCAGCTTGATTTAACAACACCAGGTATCAAACGGAAACCTGATAATTCTCTAAGTGCAATTCTAGAAATACCAAAGTCCCTATAATAGCCTCTAGGCCGTCCAGTCACATTACATCTATTTCGGATGCGGATTTTGGCACTATTTCTAGGTAGTTTTGATAATTTAATTTGTGCTTCAAATCTCTCTTGTACTGACAGATCTTTATCCATAATGATATCTTTTAACTCTTGACGTTTGTTTTGATATTTTTTAAAAAGCTTCTGTCGCTTTTGGTTTTTCTTAACTGAACTTAATTTAGCCATTCTTTTCTTTCTTTTTAGTGGTAATTGGAAGATTAAACTCTTTGAGTGTTGCTAAAGCATGCTCATCAGAATTTGTTGTGGTATTTA
>JABGXK010000045.1 GCA_018675825.1 Flavobacteriales bacterium
AAATCTATCTACATCTGCACCGGCCCAACCGTAGATTGCTTGGTCATCATCTCCAGCTAAATAAATATTTTTTGATTTAGATTTTAATATGTCATACAGTTTCCATTGTATTGGAGATAGATCCTGAGCTTCATCAATAAACACCACATCAAAATCTGGAATTTTATTTGGTTGCTGCACGATGTCATGAATCATATCGGTAAAGTCTACTAAGTTGTTTATATCTGGATGTTTGTAGTGATTATAGTTTGCTTCAATATGTTTTAACAAATCAGGTTTTACATTTGTTGAATGTTCTCCTGTACAATACTCATCCCATACTGGAATATCTTTTTCTTTTGCTTTTAAAATAATTTGAAAGTATTCATTATCGCAGGTTAAGTAAGGTGAGGCATCAGCATCTTTTTTAGCATTGACCCTTATACTTAATTGTTTTCCAAGATCATTGTAATGATAGTCTTGCATAACGTTTTCTTCTCTTAGTCCCAAACTATGAAAAGCTAGAGAGTGTAGTGTTTGAAAATATCTAAGTTGTTTCTTTTTATATTCAGGATTTTTCTTAAGCATTCTATCTCTTGCTTCATGAGCTGCCTTACGAGTAAATGCAAAGTAACCTATTTTATTTACTGGAGTACCAACTCTTATGTAGGCCATGGCTCTTCTAATTAATTTTTCTGTTTTCCCTGTACCTGGAGGGCCATATATTTTTGTAACCTTTGTCATTAAAGAATATCTTTTTTACTCTTCATTGGTAAAATCTCTATTTCATTTTCTTCTTTCGTAAAATTACTCATAGGAATTTTTACACATCTTACAGGGTTGTTTGATTTTTTTTGTGTTGGTTTTTTAGGATATCTTTTACCATGTCCTAGTTCCGCTTTAAAAAAATCTATTAACATTTGTCCTGTCTTATCTATTTTATTTTTCCATTCTTTGTTTTTTAAAAAATTATAAAATGGATCGTATACAAAATAAGCATAACCATCCGTATCAATTAATGTACTACCACTTCTAAAGGCAGCATCACTTACAGCTGGAACACCATAAACATAATCCTCTAAATGTTTATGTAATATCTCTTTTGGAGAAGTCCCTGGAGGAGCTTTTTGTATCTTCATTCCTTGCCATAGATTGTCTAGAATAGTTTGCATGTCATTATCTTTTATTCGTGGAGGTGGAACAGGAGTATGTGCGCCTATCAAACGTCTTAATTTTTCTTGGTCCATCATATAATTAACATCTTTTGCAATTATTTGCTGCGTAGTTTCACCTTCTACTTTGTCATTGTAGTGTACTGTAAATCTAAATTCAGGATCTGGTACATGAGTTATTTTAATAAGTGCAGATAGTGTTGGAAACCTTTTTACTTTGTCTGATGCTACACCAAACTTTCTTTTCAAACATTCTGACTTGACACACATACTATTGATAGGTTCCTCTGAACAAGTATGGCCTGCAGTATCTTTTTTGTAAGCTTTAATTTTTTGTTTTACTTTCTCATCACCCCATATGTTATCGTAGACAATATAATTTCTAGCACCTTCTAAAAGTTTTTCTTCCCAGTTGTCAGGGTATTTTTTTTTAGCAAACACCATATAGTTATAAATAAATCTATCTCTATAATCATCTAGTTTAGATTTTGATAATCTTTGTAAACATACAGGACCATCTATAAATTCGTCTGCACCACCTGTAAGTTCAAGTCTAATTAATTCATCTGCAAACTCTTCTAGATCTTCTTTAGTCTTTGTGTTAGCCTCGACGACTTTTATAAATTGCTCAAAGGTAAACTCTGTACCATCTAGATTCACACCTACTCTTTCATTACGATTGTAATAAGGTAGATTAATAAAATTACCATTGATTGGTTTTTGATCTGAGCCTATACCTAACTGTGTTTGTTTTGGAAATATTTCTGTTGATGCTTTTAAATCAAACGTAAATAATAACTTATCTAAAAAATTTCTTACAAAGCTAGCTTTGACTGGTTCTTTAAAAAACACATAGATATGGAGTCCACCACTTTTAGATTTAACAGGTATTACTGGAATATTTTTCTTATCAATAATTTCTAAATATTTTCTTAAATCAAAGTTATCGTATTCATCTGAGTCAATATCAATTGCTCCAAACTTTGCGAGTCCTTCATCATTACAAGGTTGAATACCAATAGATTTTTTACCTGCAAGGTGATCTATATAATCAGACTCTAATAATTCTTTAGCTGCCCAGCCATATTTTAATTTAAGTTTACCTGTAGAGGGATCTTTGTATGCAGAGTTTATATCTGCGTAACCATAATCTCTTTTAAGACCTGTAAATATTTCTATAAATTTATTTTCCATCTTTCCTCTTCAGTAGGAGTGGCTCCACTCTCGCTTCGCCACCCCTGTTGCAACCATTCCCGGAGGGGAATTTTTAGTAGTGAGCTGCTCCATCCGAAGATTTCGCAGTATCATCCTCACCATGTTTAACTTGAACATCTCCTTTAGAAATGCTTTCAGAAAAACTTCTAGCTTGTTGATACATTGCTGCGTCTTCGATTGGACCTATCTTACTCACTTCCCAACCAAACCATGTACCTTTGTCGTTAGACTGTTGCACGGTTTTTAGTTGATAAAGATGGCTAAAAGATGCC
>JABGXK010000046.1 GCA_018675825.1 Flavobacteriales bacterium
CACCCAAAAGAAAATTTATCATCGCAGATACTCCGGGACACATACAATATACAAGAAATATGGTTACAGGGGCCTCCACTGCTAATCTTGCAATTCTTTTAATAGATGTTAGGCATGGAGTTATCGAGCAAACAAAACGACATGCTTTTATTGCTTCACTATTACAAATTCCACATGTTGCTGTATGTATTAATAAAATGGATTTAGTTAAATATAGTAAAGAAAAATTTAATGAAATTAAATCAGAGTTTAAAGATTTTGCTTCCAAGCTAGAAATTAAGGATGTTAATTTTATACCAATAAGCGCTCTAAACGGTGATAATGTTGTAGATAGATCAGATAACATGCCTTGGTATGAAGGCTCTACCCTTATGCATCTATTAGAAAATATACATATTGGAAGTGATCAAAATCTCATAGATTGTAGATTCCCTGTACAATATGTTATTAGACCACAATCAAAAGGATTTCCAGATTATAGAGGATATGCAGGAAGAATTGAAGGTGGAATCTTTAAATCTGGAGATAGTATAAAGGTACTTCCATCAGGATTAACTACTAAAGTAAAATCTATTGACACATATAAAGGTGAAATTAATGAAGCATTTCCTCCTATGTCTGTTTGTATCACACTTGAGGATGATATTGATATTAG
This sequence comes from Flavobacteriales bacterium, assembly GCA_018675825.1. GTDB lineage: Bacteria > Bacteroidota > Bacteroidia > Flavobacteriales > BACL11. Next base: position 656 of record JABGXK010000046.1, read on the forward strand.
TAGAGGAGATATGATAGTTCGAGAAAACAATCAACCAAATTCTGATCAAGAAATAGATTTAATGATTTGCTGGATGAATCAAAAACCACTTTTATTAAGAGGAAAATATACAATCCGTCACACAAGTCAAAATGCAAGATGTATAATTAAAGATATTAAATACAAAATAGATATTAATACACTTCATAGAATTGAAGAAGTAAAAGACATTGGATTAAATGATATTGGAAGAATATCCATAAAAACAACAAAACCTCTATTTTTTGACAAGTATAATAGAAATAGAAATACTGGTAGTATTATTATAATTGATGAAGCAACAAATGAAACAGTTGGAGCTGGAATGATTATCTAGATAAATTTAATCTTAGTTTAATGTAAAGTTTATAGGAATTGTAAACATTACCCTAACTGCTTTACCTCTTTGCTTTCCAGGAGTGTATCTTGGTAATGAAGAAACAACTCTTAAAGCCTCAGCATCTAAGTTTTTATCGACCCCACGAACAATTTTAACATTTGTTACCTTACCTTTTCTATCAACAATAAAACTAACATATACCTTTCCAGTTATATTATATTCTTTAGCTATTGCAGGATATTTAACGTTTTTTTGGATAAATTTCATTAAGCCTAAATCTCCACCTGGAAATAACGGCATATTTTCTACTACCATAAAAATTTCTTCATCATCCTCTTCAATTTCTACTATTTCATTTTCATCTGTTTCAGTTTCTTCTATCTCTACTTCATTTTCTATCTCTACCTCATCTTCAACAATCTCAATAATTTCTGGTGGTGGTGGTGGTGGTGGTGGCTTCACCTCTTGACGAGTAATAGGAATAATTTCCTCTTCTAATTCGTCAAGGTTTAAATTACCTAAATCATAATTTGATTTATCATAACTCTTCCATTCAAAAGAAACTAAAACTACAATTAATGCAACCATTAATCCAATTTGTAAAAACATTCCTTTCTTATTCTCTAAACTGACTTTAGAATTTTTCTTTGATTCCATATATAATTTTAACTTACAAGAGCTTGATAGTCTTCTGCACTCAAGAGATTTTCAAGATCTAAAACATTACTTATAGAGATTTTAATTATCCAACCCTCACCAAATGGGTCATTATTTATTAACTCTGGATTATCTTCTAATTTACTATTAAATTCTAAAACTTCACCATTAATAGGCATAAATAAATCCGATACTGTTTTAACAGCTTCTACTGATCCAAAAACCTCTTCTTTTTCTAGTTGCTCACCTTCAGTGTCAATGTCAACATAAACGATATCTCCTAGCTCACTTTGAGCAAATGATGTAATACCCACATAAACTATATCTCCTTCAACTTTTAACCATTCATGATCTTTTGTATATTTTAATTCAACTGGGAAATTCATAATCAAATATTTTTTTTCAAAAATACACTTTTTTCTATCTTAAAAAAATTATCCTGCTAATGTAAATCTTAAACTAAAACCTGCATTAGTAATTGATCCTGGAAAAGTTGTTGAAATAAATGGATTTGTAATAATCTTATCATAAAAAGCTTTAATATTTAAACGCTGATTTAATACATAATCTGCTGAAAATTTTATACTAATAGTTTGTTGACCCATTGTAATCTGCTCTACATCTTCAATTACTTTTCTTATAATTGTTTTATTATTCCTAATATTTAAATCTAATTTTAAATCTA
>JABGXK010000006.1 GCA_018675825.1 Flavobacteriales bacterium
ATTAATTGTAAGATCTAATGTTACCGTACTATCACATCCATTTAAATCCGTATAAACATTTGTATACATACCTGTTGAATCATATGTCATACCATCCCAATCAAAAGAATCACATGCTGTTACCGTTACTGTTAACATAGCGTCACAACAAATAATAAGTGAAAAAGATTGAACATCAGTATGGCCCAATTCAGAAGTAATAGTTGTTGTGAAATTTAATAGCGAAGTATTTGGATTAACAAATAAATTAGTAAATGTAGCATTAGAAACATATCCATTAGTAGTTGAATTACCATCTGAAGGACTTGTAGCAACAACATGAACGCCTCCTCCACTATTATTCATAACACTAAATGTTCCTAAAATAACTCCAGCAGAATCAACAGATTCAACTTCAAAATCATCTAAACTAATTATAGAACTTAAAATTAAATTTGAGTTTACATTACTACCACTTGTAAAAAGTACATTTGCTGAACCAACAATATCCCCAACACTTAATCCTTGAATATCAAATGAACCACCATCTGAAACAAAAACTGCTGAATCTATATCAGCCTCACCTGCGTCTTGGCTAACATCAATACTTAAATCTGTTAAAGTATTACATGTATTGTCTGATATTGTAACAGATACAGTTGGAGAAAAATCAATACAAGACATGTAATGTGTTAAGGTTTGACTATCAACTTCACCTAGTTCAGATGTAATTGTTGAAGAAAAATTTAAAACACCGCTATTTGGATTATTGAAAACTCCAACAAAAGTTACATTAGAAGAATTTCCACTTGTAAGCGAATTATTATCACCAGGACTTGTAGCAGTAATACTAACCCCTCCTAAAGATAAATTTTCAATTAAAAAGGTATTAGCTAGAGAATCAGATACAATGGCTGTGGTTCCAGTTAATGAGCTTACAAATAAATCTGTAGAGTAAGAAACTAAACTATTAGTAAATGTTGCAGAACCAATATTATCACCAATATTCATTGAAGATAATGTAAATGATCCGCCATCTGAAACAAATAAAGCAGTTGCCATATCTGTCTCACCTGCATCTTGACTTACATTAATACTTAAGTCTGATAAACTTCCACAAATATTATTTGATAAAGAAGTTGTTACTGTAGGAGAAAAATCAGAACATGACATCAATAGATTTATAGATTGATGATCAACCTGCCCAATTTCTGATGTAATCATTGAGGTAAACGCTAAAACTCCAACATTAGTATTGTAATAAATATTATTAAAAGTTACTGAAGATGAATTTCCATTAGTAGTATAATTATTATCGCCAGGACTTGTAGCGCTAACACTAACACCTCCTCCACTTAAATTCTCAATTAGAAAAGAGTTTCCATAAGATCCGGTAACCACTGCAGAACTACTAGTTACAGAGCTTACAAATAAATCAGTTGTATATGTATTTGATGTGGTTGTGACTGTTGCATAACCTATCATATTACCAACATTTAAAGATGATAAATTAAAAGAACCTCCATCAGTTAAAAACAAAGAAGATGACATGTCTATTTCTCCAGAATCTTGACTAACATCAATAGTAACATCTGTTAAAAGTCCACAATTATTATTAGATAAAGTTATATTAACCGAAGGAGAAAAATCAGCACAAGACATAAATTGAACTAAAGATTGACTATCAACATCACCTAATTCAGAAGTGATAATAGATGAAAATGTTAAAACTGAAACTGAAGGATTGTTAAATAGATTAACAAATGTAGCATTAGATGTAAAACCTCCAGTAATTGAATTACCATCACCAGGACTAGACGCAGTTATCTCAATACCTCCACTAGATAAATTACGAAGCGTAAATGATCCTAATACTCCACTACCATCAATAGAAAGTACAATTGTACTATATGAAGAGGTGGCTCCAACAATTAGGGTCGAGTTAATAGTTGTTCCACCAGATAAGGTCATATCAGCAGTTCCTAATGTATCTCCTGTAGTTAGATTTGATAAATCTAGAGAACCTGCATCTGAAGTAAAAACAGAATTTGAAATATCAGTCTCTCCAGCATCTTGACTAACATCAATGCTAAGATCTGATAATTGTCCGCAATTAAGGTTTGATAAATTTACACCAACTGTTGGTGAAAAGTTTTGCCCATAACTATGTAAGCTTATGAGTGATATAATTAATAAGAATGATAGATTCTTAAAAAAATTTAAATTGTAGTTTTTTTTCATAATATACTTGTTACGTTAAATTATAGCTATTCCTTTCCAAAAAATAACAGAAAGACAAATTTATTAAAAATATATAGATAGATCAAAAATACTTATAAATTCAAAGAAAAAATAAAGAAAGTTGCCCGACTAGGGCTCGAACCTAGACTCTTCTGCACCAAAAACAGACGTGTTGCCAGTTACACCATCGGGCATATTATTACAGTCGGCAAAAATAATAATAAATAGTTACTAGCAAAAAAAAAGCAATTATTTCCTTTAACGTGATTTATTATAAACAATATAAGTTAAAATTTATAAATTCGCATTCACATTAACTCCAAATAATTAAATAATGGAATCATTTAAAAAACTAAACAATATTACAGGTTGGTTTGTATTTGCCATCGCGTCATTTGTATATTTATCTACAATTGAACCAACAGTAAGTTTCTGGGATTGTGGCGAATATATCGCAACAGCTTATAAACTAGAGGTAGGCCATCCTCCTGGGGCTCCATTATTTCAATTATTAGGTAGATTATTCTCTTTATTTGCAGAGCCAGGAACTAGTCAGGTAGCAGTTGCTGTAAATATATTATCAGCACTCTGCAGTTCATTTACTATCTTATTTCTTTTTTGGACAATTACTGCATTTGGGAGAAAACTTTATTCTCAAAAAAGTGAAAAAAAACAAGACCCAGTTCGCATGATTGCAATTCTTGCTGCTGGTGTAATCGGAGCTTTAACATATACTTTTTCTGATTCTTTTTGGTTCTCTGCTGTTGAAGGAGAGGTTTACGCAATGTCCTCATTCTTTACTGCAATCACATTTTGGTGTATATTAAAATGGGAAGAAGAAGCTGATAAACCCTCATCTAGCAGATGGTTAGTTTTAATCGCCTATCTAATTGGGTTATCTATTGGTGTCCACCTATTAAGTTTACTAACAATCCCTGCAATGGGAATGATTTATTACTATAAAAAACACAAACACACTACAAGTGGTGCAATATTAGCATTCACAGTATCAATGGCTATTCTTGGATTTGTACAGGTATTTATTATTAATTATGCAATA